>JASHTT010000055.1 GCA_030040415.1 Streptosporangiaceae bacterium
GCCGAGGCGAGCGAGGTGCGCCGCCTGGTCGGTCAGGCCGAACCCGAGGTGGTAGGGGCTGCCTGCGGACCGCAAGGAAACTATCGCGCCGTCAAGCGCATCGCTGCCGCTCAGTTGACCGGCCGTTACCCGCGCCATCGCGACGGCGAGCTGGCGCTCGGCTCGCAGCACGCCCGGGAGCTGATCCTGCGGGTAACTACCGAGCATCGCCACAAGCTCCGTGCACGTATTCCCGTCCCCGATCAAGCGCGCGCTGCGGGCGGCGAGCGGCCAGGCCCAGCGGACCGAATCGTGCCGGATCCCCAGCGTGCTGCTCGCGAATCCCACGACCTTGCGCGCCTCGGCAAGTGCTTCTTCGGGTCGGCCCTGCGCGGCGCAGGCGAAGGCCGCCAAACCGGCCGCGTTCGCCTGCCGCTGGACGTCGCCGCCAGAAGCCGAGTCGCGGAGCAGGCCGCCGGCGGCACGCGCCTGGTCGGCGTCGCCACGCAGTCCGGCGAGCAATCCGCTGCTGGTCACCACTGACGGATGGTCGCCGATGTCATCGACCTTGGCAGCCGTCGCCAGTTCCGAGTCGGCGTCGTCCCAGTCGCCGAGTTCCAGCAGGGCCAGCACCAGATTGCCAACCGACAGGCTCAGCAGGCGGCGGGCGCCGATGTGCCGGGCGTGCACGGCTGCCGCCCGGGCCGCTTCGGCTGCCCTTTGCGTCTCGAACCCGGCCAGAGCATCTGACAGGTTGACGAGCGCCCAGCCGAGCTGGCTCTCCGAGCCCTCCAGCTCCGCATGCCAGGCCGCTTGCTCGTAGGAGTGGGTTGCCTCAGCCAGGCGATTCGCGCGGGCCTGCGTGATGCCGCGGGTGATGTAGAGGTTGGCCACCGTGCCATGTACGGCGTGAACCGCCTCGGCCATGGCAAGCGCGTCAGCGGCAAGCTGGCCCGCGTCCGCCTGGCCGGTGAGTATCGCGACGCTCGCCATTGCCTCCAGAGCTGCCGCCGTGTCAGCATCGCTAGCCGGCGCGAGCACCGCGTATGCCGCTGCCAGCACCGCCCTCGCCTCTGCGGTACGGCCCAGCAGCCCTAGCGCGCGTCCGGTGAGTGTCTGGACTCGGGCAGCTCTGCGGGTGTCGCCCTCGTCGAGGTAGCGCTGGCCGGCGGCCTCCGCGTACTCGGCCATGCCCGCGAAGTCGGCGTGGGTCTGGGCCGCGCGGGCGGCGCGCTCCCAGAGGGGGCCGGCTCGCAGCTCTGTCTGGCCCGTGCGGCCGTTCAACTGCGGGCTCGCGGGAGTGGCGCCGGCCAGCTCGGCCGCGCGAGCGTAGTCAGCCGCCGCTCGTCCGGGGGCGCCGGTGCGCTGGGCCCGTTCTCCGGCTCGGACCAGCATGTGCAAGCCCTCCGCGCGGATCGCGTCGGCGTCCGCGTCTGCCGAGCCAGCGGCCAGGGCATCGATGTAGTGCCTCGCGACGATCTCTGCGACCTCTGCGCCATCGTTAGCGAACGTCTGGCGCAGGTGTGCTGCCACGGCCATGTGACGGCTCTTCCTCGCCCGCCGTGACAGCATCTCGTACGCGACCTCGCGCATCAGCTCATGGGAGAAGCGGTAGCTGGCGCGTTCGGCGCCCTGCGGATCCGCTTCCGCAACCGGCAGCGCCTCGCGAAAAGCGGTGAGGACGTCGCGACCGACCAGGTCGGCCAGGTCGTCTCGTACCTCGTCTTCTGGTTGCCCGGATAGCGCGAGCAGGGCCGTTTCGCCGAATGTCGTGCCGACGACCGACGCCATCCCGATCAGCCGTCGGACCCTCGGCCCCAGTGCGTCGAGCCGGGCCGCGAGAAGCTTGTGCAGACTTCGCGGGACGGCGATGTCCGCTGTCGTCCCGGCGAGCCGGTAGCCCTGCCCTGCCGGTACCAGGGTGCCGGTGTCCACCAAAGACCGGACCATCTCCAAGGCGAACAGCGGGATGCCGCCTGCGCGTGCTGTCAGTGCGGCAAGCGGTTCGCCACCCAGCGCCGGTACGAGAGCCGCCATGAGGCTGCGCATCGCCGTGGGCTGCAGCGGTTCCACGGTCAGCGCCGTCCGGTTGCGGCCCGAGCCGAAGCCCGGCCGGCGCGCGATCAGTTCGGGCCGCGCCAGCACCAGCACGTAGATGGACACGCCGCGGGCCCAGTCGACGATGTTGTCTAGGAAGTCCAGCAGGTCGTCGTCGGCGTTCTCGGCGTCCTCGATCGCGAGCACCAGGGGCCCGGTCCGGGCAAGGTACTGCAGGAAGTCCCGCCATCCGGCGAAGAGCTGATCTCTCGGCAGCGCGAGGTCCCGGCCTCCCGGATAGTCGATGCCGAGCAGCCGGGACAGGCAGGCGCCGACGTAAGCGCGCGCAGACTCCGGGACGATGAGCGCGAGGCTCGCCTCGAACTTCTCGGCCGCGACGTCCGCCCGTTCCTCATCGGCAATGCCAAGACGGCGCCGTACGATCCCGGCGATCGCCCAGAAGGCGATGCCGTCGCCGTAGGACAAGCACCGGCCGCCATGCCAGGAAACGTTGCCGCCGGACTGTTCGAGATGAGTCCGGAGCTCGGCAGCTAGCCTGGACTTACCGACGCCGGCTGGCCCGGATACGACGACGAGGTGCGGGCTGCACGTCTCGGCGGACGTCGTGAAAGCGTCTTCCAGCGCCCGGAGTTCGTCGTCGCGGCCGATGAGCGGCACATCCATGCTGGCGTGCCGGCGTGCCGTTACTTCGGGCAGCACCTGCATCGCTTGGAAGACCTGCTCGGGCAGCGCCTTTCCCTTCAGCGGGAGCAGCCCAGCGTCCTCGAAGTAGATGGCTTCCGCGCAGAGGCCCTTTGTCGCGGCGTCGACGTAGCAGCAGCCTGGCGGCGCAGCAGTCTGAATGCGGGCCGCCGTGTTGACCTTGCCCCCGACGACCAGCCCTCGGTCGGGACTCGCCTGAGTGGCGGCCCGGCCAGTTGCCACGCCGACCCGGGCGCTCAACTCGATGGCCTGGCCGGTGCCGTACTCGGCGACTGCGGAGATCAGCTCGAGTCCGGCTCGCACGGCCCGCTCGGCATCGTCCTCTCGTGCCACGGGGACGCCCCACACTGCCATGACGGCATCGCCGATGAATTTCTCGACGACTCCGCCATGCCTGGTGATGATGGCCCTGGACAGGTCGAAGTAGCCGGACAGGAACTCTCGCAGGTCCTCCGGGTCGGTTGACTCCGCGATCGGTGTGTAGCCGACCAGGTCGCAGAACAGAACCGAGACGTCGCGTAGTTCAGCTGGCGCGCCCGCGCTGCCCTCGTGTTGGGGCCCGGTAGCGGCCTCCGGGGCCCCCGGGGAGAGACCGGCCGGCTGGCCGCAGTTGCCACAGAAACGCTTGCCGGGCGTCAGCGCGCTGCCGCATTCCAGGCAGACCGTCGTGAGCGCCGTTCCGCAGTCTTCGCAGAAGCGCTTAGCGTCCTGGGATTGTCTCCCGCAAACCGGGCAGAGCACGCCGCGAACCTCCCCATGGCGAAGCGCGCGTAGGCCACTGAGCCCATTGTCGCCGCCGGCAGTGTTTGATGGCCACATGCAGACATGGGATGCGATCACGTCACGCCGGAATGTCAGGTCCTATACCGGCCAGCCGATCAGCCCGGAGCACCTGGACCAGATTCTCGAAGCTGGCCGCCGCGCACCGTCGTCGCGCAACACCCAGCCGTGGGACTTCGTCCTCGTGACCGACCGGGACCAGTTGCAGGAACTGTCCAAGGTCTGGGTCGGCGCCGGTCACCTCGCATCGGCGGCCGCCGCTGTCGCGCTGATACTCGGCGATGACCCCGAGCACGCGCGCCGTGCCCAGTTCGACCTCGGCCAGGCGACGATGAGCATGATGATCGCGGCCGCGGACCTCGGCATCGGCAGCGGTCATGCGGGCGTCGGCGATCAGGAACTCGCGGGACAGCTGCTCGGGTTGCCGGCGGACAAGACCTGCGCGTTCCTCATTGCGTTCGGATACCCGGCGGACCGGCCACTAGCTCCCATCAAGCGACCCGACCGCCGGCCGTTCGACGAGGTCGTGCACCGCGGCAGATGGTAGCCAGCGTGGCCGGGTGCACGGCCGACCTGGCGATCCGCACCGAACCGCTCTCCATCGGACGGAACGGGTCGCTGACGTCAGATCTTGCGTGTTCCACGCACGACAGACCAGCCATGTATTACGTCTAGTCGCAGGTCCAACCGCTTACCACGTAGCCGGCTGGCGCCGCTGACCAGGTGCCGGGTTTACAGCCACGGGATGATGAGGTTGTGACTGACGACCTCGACCTGCCACTCGACGCCCATCCGTCCGTGCTGATTGGGCTGGCTGTCAAACGGTGGGGGCCGCGCGGGTTGATGGATCGCTGCGTACATCTTTATCGCCAGATGGACTGGGGCGACGAGCCTGAGCTGCTGTCGTACCTCGCGGGCAGTCAGGGCCGCCGGTGGGCCGACCTCGGATTCGGTACCCAGGGTTACTTCGTACGGACCTGGGC
>JASHTT010000617.1 GCA_030040415.1 Streptosporangiaceae bacterium
GACGGCCGCCTGCGTTCGTGGGCAGCGACCGGCCGAGCGCGCTGACCACGCCAGCGGTCACCGATCCGGTGAGGCCGAGCGGGCTGCCGACCGCGACCACGAGCTGGCCGACCACCAGGTCGTCCGCCTCGCCGAGTTCGGCGATGTCGGGCGTGGCGCTGTCGGCGCGCACGACAGCGAGGTCGGACAGCGGGTCGGCGCCGACCAGCCGGAACGCCGCGCTTGTGCCGTCGGAGAACTGCGCGGTGCCGTGATCCGCGGTCCCCACGACGTGCGCGTTGGTGAGCAGGAACCCGTCCGGGGTGTAGACGACCGCCGAGCCCAGGCCCTCACCGCGGTAGCGGCCGGCCGAATGGGGGACGCGCAGGCTGGCAACCCGCGGGGTCAGCTCGGCCGCCACCCCGGTGACTATGCGTGAGTAGGCGTCGAGCGGTTCTTCTGAGGCCATGTTGCTGTCCTTCACGGAGGATTACAACATTACAGCGAGCGTCTCGGTTCGCCAACGGCCGCTGGCTCCGAGCCGGCCCGCGATGACCGGCCGGGCGAGCGGCAGCCGGCCCGACGCCCCCGTTCCCTGTCCTGAAGCAGGCGTGCCTGCGGCGGCCAGCATCTTGGCCCAGCGCTACGCTCGCCCTGATGATCGTGGTAGTGGCCGGAGTGGCGGGAAGCGGCAAGACCACCGTCGGCGAGCTGCTCGCTGCGCGGCTGCGCTGGCAGTTCGCCGACGCCGACTCCTTTCACCCGCCCGCCAATGTCGCCAAGATGCGGGCGGGCGTGCCGCTGACCGACGCCGACCGGCGGCCGTGGCTGGCGGCGATCGTGTCCTGGCTGGCGGACCGGTCGGCGGCCGGCCAATCCGCCGTGGTGACCTGCTCGGCGCTGAAGCGCTCCTACCGCGACGCGCTGCTGGCGGCCGGCCGCGACGTCGCCATGGTGTTCCTCGTCATCACCGAGGCTCAGGACGAGCGGCGGGTGGCCGGCAGGCAGGGCCACTTCTTCCCGGGCGCGCTGGTAGCAAGCCAGTTCGCGGCCCTCGAGCCGCCGGCCGCGGACGAGCGAGTCCTGCAGATCCCCGTCGGGCGGCCGGCCGGGGAGGTAGTCGATGAGATCATCGAGAGGCTAGGGCTGCAGGCCGTCTGACCAGCCCGTGCCAGAATCCAAGGCATGCGGCTGACGCGGCGCGTTCCGGCCACTCCAGGCTGGGTCATGGCGCAGACCATCACGCTCGTCGCCGTCGGCACCGCCGCCTACTTCGTGTTGCCGCTGCCCCGCCAGATGCGCACCGAGTCGTGGGTGCTGCTGTTCTGCATCGGTGCCGCGGTGCTCGGCGGCCTGATCGTCGCCAGCATCCGCAAGCTGCTGCGCGAGGGCGAGGAGATCAGGATCCGGGGGCTGATCCTGCTGCTGTGCCTGACCGTACTGTTCTTTTCCTATGCCGACGCGATACTGGCGGCCGAGCCCGGCCAGTTCGCCGGGCTGAAAACCAGGATCGACGCGCTGTACTTCACCGTCTCGACGTTGTCGACAGTCGGCTTCGGAGACGTGCATGCGATCGGGCAGACGGCCCGCGCCGCGGTGACCCTGCAGATCGTGTTCAACCTGGTCTTCCTCGGCGCCGCGGTGGGAACGATCTCCCGCATGTGGCAGGCCGGCGCAGCCCGGCGCGCCCACCGCCGCAGCGCCGGTTCGACGGACAACAGCTCAACGCCGACCTCCTGAGCCGGCGCCGCATATGGTACGTACCGACCAGTCTCGGTTGGTCGCGCCCGGCTGCGGGTATGCCTGCGGCGCGGGTCGCGATTTGGCCGGGCGGTGAGCAGTTCTCCCGCTTCACGGCGTTCGGGTTTTTGACATCGCGGCCGGCTCCGGGGGGTAGATGAGGACCACGGCCGGGGAGACTGTCCCGTCGCAGGGACGGCGGGGGGACTACCGGTTGCCTGACGAGAACGTGCGGGTGCCGCAGGCTGACGTGACGCTACTGCAGCGCAGCCGTGTCAGCAGGCTTATCGACGACGCCGTGCGGCACCGGGTGACGCTGCTGACAGGTCCGGCCGGAGCGGGGAAGACCGTCGCCTGTGCCGCCTGGGCAGCCACCAGGCGGGCGCCCTCGCGGCCAGCGTGGCTCACCGTGGACCCGCAGGACGCCGACCCCGGCAGGCTGTTCGGATCGGTGACGGCTGCGCTCGGCAGGGCGGCGGTGATCACCGCCGACCAGGCGAAGGACCTTGCCGGGCTCGCGCCGGCGCAGGCGCCGGAGGCGATCGGAGCGGCGACCGCGGCTCGCGGCGAGCCCGCGGTCCTGGTGCTGGACGACGCTCACCGGCTGGCCTCCGGGCCCGCCGCGGCCGCGCTCACGGAACTGGTCAAGCACGGCGGCCGTGGCCTGCGCCTCGTGCTGTCCGGTCGCCGCCCGCCCGGCGTCCCGCTTGGCCGGCTTCGGGTGTCGGGCGAGCTCGCCGACATCGGCGGTGCCGAACTGGCGGGCACGTCGGACGAGGTGAGCGCCTACTTCGCCGCGACCGGCCGGTCCCTCAGCGCGGCGGAGCTGGATCAGGCCATGCAGTGGACCGAAGGCTGGATGGCCGGGCTGCGGCTGATGTCCCTGGGCGCGAACGCGGGGGAGGCGCGGGCCCAGTCGATGCTCGCCGACTACCTGTGGGACGAGGTCCTCACCCAGCTCCCCGCCAGGTCGAGGGGACTGCTGCTGCGCACCAGCTTGACCCCCACGGTGCCGGTCCAGCTGGCCAGGGTGCTGACCGGAGAGCCCGACGCGGCCCGGCTCCTCGACCAGCTCAGCAGGTCGAACGGCCTGGTCCAGGTGGTGCACCCGGACGAGGAGTACCGGTACCACCCGATGCTGCGGGCCGTGCTCAGCTCGGCCCTGCAGCACGAGCTGCCAGACGATGTGCCCGGGCTGCTGCACCGGGTCGCGCTGTGGCACGCCGATCGCGGTGACGTGCTGCTCGCCGAGCAGGCCGCGGCCGGGACCGGTGACTGGGACTTCGGCCTGCGGCTGCTGCATGACGCCGGCCCGGCGCCACTGGTGTCGGGCGACGGGCCGGAACTGGAGCGCGTGCTCGGCGGGTTCCCGGCGGACCGGCGGGTGAGCGACACAGTACTGGCCGTCGCGCTGGCCGCGGCCAGGCTCTGGCAGGGCGACGCGGACGGGGCGCTGCCGCACCTGGAGAGCGCCGAGGCCGGGCTGGCCAGGCTCGCCGGACCAGAGGCTCGGCCGATGAGGCTGTGGCTGGCCGCGCTGCGCGTGATGTGCCAGTCGAGCCTGCCGGGGGTCGGCGGCGCCGACTGGCTCCGGCCGTACTGGTCACTGGCCGCCACCGCGCACGAAAACGCCCGCCTCGCGCCGGAGCACGACGCGCTCGGCCTGCTCTGGCTGGCGCTCGGCTGCGCCGCGCTGCGCGATCTGGATGCCCACCGGGCAAGGACAGCCCTGTTGCACACCGGCTCCCAGCTTTCCGCCGCCGGGAACCTTGCGCTGCGCGAGCGTGCCCGGGCGTGGGACGCGGTCGCGTCGGCCTGGTACGGCGACCTGGCGGCCGCGGACAGGCTCGCCGCTAGCGTGACCGACGGCCCGCTCGGCCAGGACGCCGCGCTGGCGCCGGTTATCGCCGTGGCGGCGGCCGTCGGTCATCTCGCCAGGGGCGAACCCGCCGCCGCCGCGTCGCTGCTCGACCGGGCCGAGCTGGCAGCCGGGTCGGCGCAGCCGGCCGGTGAGCCGCAGATCGCCGTGCTGACCGGGTTGCTGCGAACCCGGCTCGCCATCGCTGAGGGCAATCTCGCTGGTGCGCGCGGCCTGGTCAGGTGGCTGACCGAAGTGGCGGCCGAGTCCGACGGCGTGCGCCAGCTACTCGTGGTCATGCGGGCCGAGATCAGCCTGGCCTGCGGCGAGCGGGAGCGGGCCCGGTCCGCGCTGGCCGGCGGGCTGACCGGGCCGCTGCCTGGCTCAGGGCCTGGCAGCGAGAGGTCTGCCGGGTCGGCCGGACCGCGGCCCGGGCTGGCGATATGCCAGGCCCGGGTGCTCATCGCCGATGACGACGACAAGGGCGCGCTTGCCCTGGTCGAGCCGTTGCTGGCCGAGCCTGCTTTGGCCGGGCGGCCGGCCGCCGACGCCGATGGCGCAGCTACGCTGGCCGACCGGCTGGCCGCGCTGCTGACCGCGGCTGTCGCGCACCGACGGCTCGGCCAGGCGGCCGAGGCGGCCGACCAACTCGAGGAGGCGCTGGCACTGGCCGAGCCTGACGAGGCGTGCGGAGCATTCGTGGCGGCCGGCGCCCCGATCCGGGCAGCGCTGACCGTCCTGACATCGCCCACGAGCCGGTGCGCGGCGTTCGCCGGGCGGATACTGGCGTGCTTTGAGGACCGGTTGCCGCGTTCTGCCGGGTCATCGTCCAGCGCGCCGCTCACCGAGAGCGAACTGGCGGTGCTGCGGTTCCTGCCGTCGCACATGACCAACCAGGAGATCGCCGACTCGCTGTTCCTGTCCATCAACACGATCAAGACGCATCTCAGCTCGGTGTACCGGAAGCTCGGCGTGCCGAACCGCCGTCAGGCGATCGCCCAGGGCCGCAAGCTGGACCTGCTCTTAGCTAGCGGGCTGACCGCAACCACGGCCTCCCTTAGCGCGGGCCGGCCACCGGTCAGCCGGCCCGGCGCTCAGGTGCTCGCGGCGAGTCGCGGCGAGGCTGCGGCGCCGAGCTTGCGCACCGCACGTCGCATGCCGAACGCGGTGAGGATCAGCAGTCCGCCGTAGAAGAGCAGCCACGCACCCACGATCGTCAGCAGCAGTACAAGCGTGACGGCTGGCCAGATCAGCATGACGAGGCCAGCCGCGAGCGCGAAGACGCCGAGCACCGCGCGCAGCCCGCGGCCGGGCAGTGGGGTGGAGATAGCGACCCCGATGTCCGCTATGCCGTGCATGATGAAGTACACGCCCGTGACGAAGGCGACGAGCAGGATGCTGAGCGCGTGATGCCGCAGGAAGTACAGCCCCGCCAGCAGCGCCAGCAGGCCGATCACGACGTAGGCCGCGCGCATGCCGCCGGACTCAGCCCGCGCGGTGAAGCCCTCGTACAGCCGGACCAGGCCGGACAGGACAAGGGCCAGCCCGATGACGACCGCCACCACGGTCAGTGAGGCGTGCGGCCAGACGAGCAGCGCGATCCCGGCCGCGATCATGCACAGTCCGCCCAGCAGCACCGCGGCCCACGAGGCGCGGGCTGCCGCGGCGAGTATCGGATCGCCGCGCGGCACCTCCTCCGCCCCGGCCTCCGGCTCGTGCCAGCCGCCGTCGGATTGCCGCGGGCTTGCCTCCGGGTGCTGGCTGGCCTGCTGCGGCACCGTGGCGGGCCGGGCCGGCGCCGCAGCGCTGCTGGTGCTACCCGCGCCGGCCTGGCCGGCTTGCGACTCGGTCATCCTGACCTCCCGGGATCGGCACGCCCTGGCAGGTCGCGGCGTGCCTTGCCGTAGCGACCCGGCCGACCACCCGGAGCGCTCCTACGCCGTCATGCTGCTGCCGCCGGGTTCCCGTGATCATCACCCATGGCGGGTGAACACCAGGAGGCTGCCCTAGACTTGGCCCGCAGTAGCCGTGTCTGAAACCAGACGCTGCGTGGCCAGACGAGGGGCGGGCGCGGTCCGCCGTACCACCCCGGGGGCGACCCCAGGACCCCCGCTTGCTGCCTGCGGCGTCACCCATCCAGGAGCTGACCCCTAGGTGAAGACCGATGTCGAAGAGCTGAGCCCGACCAGGGTCAAGCTGACAGTCGAAGTGCCGTTCGAGGAACTCAAGCCGAGCCTCGACCGTGCGTACCGCGAGGTCGCGCGCCAGGTCAGGGTGCCCGGGTTCCGGCCGGGCAAGGTACCGCCGCGGATCATCGACCAGCGGATAGGCCGCGGGGCCGTGCTCGAGCAGGCGGTCAACGATGCGGTACCGCAGCTGTACAGCAAGGCCCTCGCGGAGAACGACGTCGCGGCGCTCGGCCAGCCTGAGCTCGAGATCACCAAGCTCGACGACGGCAAGGAACTGGAGTTCACCGCCGAGGTCGACATCCGGCCGCACTTCGATCTGCCCGCCCTGGACAGCCTGACCGTGACTGTCGACAACGCGGACGTCTCGCCCGACGAGGTCGAGGAGTACCTGACCTCACTGCGCGAGCGGTTCGCTTCGCTGAAGACCGTGGATCGTGCCGCGCAGACGGGTGACTTCGTGTCGATCGACCTGTCGGCTTCCGTTGACGGCAAGCCTGTCGACGACGCGCAGGCGAGCGGCGTTTCCTACGAGGTCGGCAGCGAATCCGTGCTCGATGGTCTCGACGAGGCCCTCGAGGGCATGTCCGCCGGCGACTACAAGACGTTCACCGCGGAGCTGGCAGGCGGCAGGCAGGCCGGGAAGGCCGCCGATGTGCAGGTGACCGTCAACAGCGTCAAGGTCAAGGAGCTGCCCAGCCTGGACGACGAGTTCGCCCAGTCGGCGAGCGAGTTCGACACGGTCGGCGAACTGCGCGCGTCGACGCGCAGGCAGCTGGAGGCGGTGCGCCGGCTCGGCCAGGCCGGTCAGGCCAGGGACCGCGCGCTCGATGCGCTGCTTGACCAGGTCGAGATACCTGTGCCGGAGCGCATCGTCGAGGCTGAGACCGAGCGCCGCAGGGAGTCCCTGCAGAGCCAGCTCGATCAGGCAGGCCTGACCCTGGACGACTACCTGAAGGCTAATGACCTGCCGAAGACCAAGCTCGAGTCCGACTTCGCCGAAGCGGCCAGGCGGTCGGTCCGCGCCGGGTTCATCCTGGACAAGGTCTCAATCGACGAGGACCTCCAGGTCACACCCGAGGAGCTGAGCGCCTACGTGACCGAGCAGGCGTACCGGATGGGTGTCGCGCCCGACCGGCTAGCCAAGGAACTCAGCGACAACGGCCAGCTGTCCGCGGTCGCCGCCGACGTGCTCAGGGGCAACGCGCTGGCGCTGCTTGCGGAGCGGGCCCGGGTGGTCGACGAGGCTGGCCGCCCGGTCCACTTCGACGCCGACCAGGAAGAGCCGGACGAGGCTGACGCGAAGGACGAGGTCAGCGACGAGGACGACGAGTCCTAGGTCGGGCTGCCTGCGCCTTGAGCGAACAGCGGGTACCTGCGGACTTGACGGCCCGGCCGTCGGGTTAGTGTCACAGTCAACGGCCAGGTGCAGCCGGCGCGACGCAGCGAGAGACTGCCAGCCGGCGGCGGATAGGCCATGAGGCGAGGAGGCACAGTGAGCACGGCTCCGGAGGACGAGCGGGAGATTGCCCGCGTGCTGGCGAGGGCGGCCGATCCCTCGGTGCTGCCGCTCGGCGACCAGCTGTTCCAGCGCCTGCTCCGGCACCGGATCATCTTCCTGGGCCAGCAGGTAGACGACGACCTGGCGAACAGGATCTGCGCCGAGCTGATCCTGCTGGCAGCCGAGGACAGCAAGCGCGACATCAGCCTGTACATCAACTCGCCGGGCGGCTCGGTTTACGCCGGAATGGCGATCTACGACGTCATGCAGTACGTGCCGAACGACGTGGCTACCTTCGCGATGGGCATGGCCGCATCGATGGGGCAGTTCCTGCTGTGTGCCGGCGCGGCTGGCAAGCGCTACGCGATGCCGCACGCCGCCATCCTGATGCACCAGCCGCACGGCGGCATCGGCGGTACCGCGACCGACATCCGCATTCAGGCGGAGCAGGGCATGTACCTGAAGCGGGTGCTGGCCGAGCGGATCGCCATGCACACCGGCAAGCCGGTCGAGCAGATAGAGGCTGACTCGGACAGGGATCGCTGGTTCACCGCCGAGGAGGCACGCGACTACGGCTTCGTCGATCACGTGGTCAGGAGCGCGACCGAGGTGCCGTCGGAAGGGCCCGTGTCGTGACTGCGACCGGCAACGCGGGAGGCGGAAAAGTGAGCGCTGGGTACGGTGCAGGCCGCGGCGAGCGGATACTGCGTCCCGATCAGGCACGGTACGTGCTGCCGTCCTTTGTGGAGCGCACGTCCTATGGCGTGAAGGAGATGAATCCGTACAACAAGCTGTTCGAGGAGCGGATCATCTTCCTGGGCGTGCAGATCGACGACGCGTCGGCAAACGACGTCATGGCGCAGCTGATCACGCTGGAGTCGATGGACCCGGGCCGCGACATCCTCATCTACATCAACTCGCCTGGCGGGTCGATGACCTCGATGATGGCGATCTACGACACGATGCAGTACATCCAGCCCGAGATTCAGACGTACTGCCTGGGCCAGGCTGCATCGGCGGCGGCGGTATTGCTCGCGGCCGGCACGAAGGGCAAGCGGTTCGCGCTGCCGAACGCGCGGATACTGATTCACCAGCCAGCGGTCGAGAGCGGCTACGGGCAGTCGAGCGATCTCGAGATCCAGGCCAGGGAAATCCTGCGGATGCGTGCCTCGATGGAGATCATCCTGGCCCGGCATACCGGCCAGGAGGAAGAGCAGGTCCGGCGCGACATCGAGCGAGACAAGTTCTTTACCGCGACCGAGGCCAAGGAGTATGGACTCGTTGACGAGGTTCTGACGATGCTGAAGCGGAAGAGCGAGGTACTGTCGTCCTAAATCGCCGTGCTGACAACGGTGTCCGCGGCGACGCGCCGACGCGGTGTTCCTTAGGCCATCTCTAGGGCCACCGAGGCGGTAGCGTCTAAGTTCTACGGGTAGCAGGTTTGACTTTGCAGGCAAGCCTGGCAGTCTCGACGCCGTCGCGACGTGCCGGGCAGGTGTGGCCGCGCAGCGGCCGGCAGGCTAGAGGGAGTAACTAGGTGGCACGCATCGACGGCGGTGACCTGCTGAAGTGCTCGTTCTGCGGCAAGAGCCAGAAGCAAGTCAAGAAGCTTATCGCCGGTCCAGGCGTCTACATCTGCGACGAGTGCATCGACCTGTGCAACGAGATCATCGAAGAGGAACTTGCCGAGCCGCAGGAACTCAAGTGGGATAGCCTGCCAAAGCCGCGGGAGATCTACGAGTTCCTCGACTCCTACGTGATCGGCCAGGACAAGGCCAAGAAGGGCCTGTCGGTCGCCGTCTACAACCACTACAAGCGGATCCAGTCGGGTGGCGACAGGGCCGGAGCCGGCGAAGACGGCGTGGAACTGGCGAAGTCCAACATCCTGCTGCTCGGGCCGACCGGCTCGGGCAAGACCCTGCTGGCCCAGACTCTCGCCAGGCTGCTGAACGTGCCGTTCGCCATCGCCGACGCCACCGCGCTGACCGAGGCCGGTTACGTCGGCGAGGATGTCGAGAACATCCTGCTCAAGCTCATCCAGGCCGCTGACTACGACGTCAAGAAGGCCGAGACCGGCATCATCTACATCGACGAGATCGACAAGATCGCGCGCAAGAGCGAGAACCCGTCGATCACCCGGGACGTGTCGGGCGAAGGCGTTCAGCAGGCCCTGCTGAAGATTCTCGAGGGCACCACGGCGTCCGTGCCGCCGCAGGGCGGGCGCAAGCACCCGCATCAGGAGTTCATCCAGATCGACACCACGAACGTGCTGTTCATCTGCGGCGGCGCGTTTGCCGGGCTGGAGAAGATCATCGAGCAGCGGGTCGGCAAGAGCGGCATGGGGTTCGGCGCGGTGCTGCGGGTGAAGACGGACAAGACGGTCTCCGATCCGTTCGCCGACGTGATGCCCGAGGACCTGCTCAAATTCGGGATGATCCCGGAGTTCGTCGGCCGCTTGCCGGTCATCACCAGCGTGCACAACCTGGACCGGGAAGCGCTGATCCGGATCCTCACCGAGCCTCGCAACGCCCTGGTCCGGCAGTACCGCCGCCTGTTCGAGCTTGACGGGGTCGACCTCGAGTTCACCGAGGACGCCCTGGAGGCGGTCGCTGACCAGGCCATCCTGCGCGGTACCGGCGCCCGGGGGCTGCGGGCGATATTGGAAGAGGTGCTGCTCTCGGTCATGTACGAGGTGCCGAGCCGCAAGGACGTCGAGAAGGTCGTGATCAGCGCGGACGTGGTGCTGCAGAACGTGAATCCCACTCTCGTGCCGAGAGACGTCGCCCGCCGCACGCCGCGGGAGAAGTCCGCCTGAGCTAGCCCTGCTGGTGCCGGGCGCCAGGAAGCGGTCCTGCCCGGCACTAGACTCTGCTGACGTGACCGGAACTGATCACGTCGAGCTGCCTGCCCAGTACGCTCCCGCCGACGTCGAGTCGCGCGTCTACGAGGGCTGGGTGGACGCCGGGTATTTCAAGGCCGACGCGTCCGCTGCCGCGCCCGCCTTCACGATCGTGATCCCGCCGCCGAACGTGACCGGTTCGCTGCACATAGGCCACGCGCTGGACCACACGCTGATTGACGCACTCGTCAGGCGGCGCCGGATGCAGGGCTACAACACGCTCTGGCTGCCCGGCATGGACCACGCGGGCATAGCGACGCAGAACGTGGTGGAACGCGAGCTTGCCAGGGAGGGCCTGTCCAGGCACGACCTCGGGCGGCAGGCGTTCGTCGACCGGGTCTGGCAGTGGAAGGCCGAATCCGGCGGCAAGATCCTCGGGCAGATGCGGCGGCTCGGGGACAGCGTCGACTGGAGCCGGGAGCGCTTCACCATGGACGCCGGGCTGTCGCGCGCCGTCCAGACGATCTTCAAGCAGCTCTTCGACGGCGGTCTCATCTACCGCGCTGAGCGGATCATCAACTGGTGCCCGCGCTGCCTGACGGCGCTGTCCGACATCGAGGTCGAGCACTCTGATGACGAGGGCGAGCTGGTGTCGATCCGCTACGGTGACGGCGACGATCAGATCGTCGTGGCCACGACGCGTGTCGAGACCATGCTCGGCGACACCGGCGTGGCCGTGCACCCGGACGACGAGCGCTACGCGCACCTGGTGGGCAGGCAGATCGAGCTGCCGCTGACCGGGCGGGTCATCCCGGTCGTCGCCGACCCGCACGTCGATCCGGAGTTCGGTACCGGCGCGGTGAAGGTGACACCCGCGCATGACCCGGACGACTTCGAGATCGGCCGCCGGCACGGTCTGCCCAGCCTTGTCGTGATGGACGAGCGGGGCGTGATCACCGCCAGCGGCCCGTTCCTGGGCCTGGACAGGTTCGAGGCGAGGCCGGCGGTGCTCGCGGCGCTGCGCGCTGACGGCCGGGTGGTGGCTGAGCGGCGCCCGTACGTGCACGCGGTCGGGCACTGCTCGCGATGCGGGACCACGGTAGAGCCGCGACTGTCGCTGCAGTGGTTCGTCAAGGTCGAGCCGCTGGCCAAGGCCGCGGGCGACGCTGTGCGGGACGGGCGAGTGCGGATCTACCCGCAGGAGATGGCGGCCCGCTACTTCGACTGGGTCGACGACATGCACGACTGGTGCATCAGCCGGCAGCTGTGGTGGGGGCACCGGATTCCGGTCTGGTACGGACCGGACGGCGAGGTCGTCTGCATCGGGCCGGACGATCCGCAGCCTGCTGGCGACGGCTGGCAGCAGGACCCGGACGTGCTGGACACGTGGTTCTCCTCCGGGCTGTGGCCGTTCTCGACGCTCGGCTGGCCGGACGAAACCGCTGACCTGCGCGCGTTCTACCCGACCAGCGTGCTGGTCACCGGTTACGACATCTTGTTCTTCTGGGTGGCGAGGATGATGCTGCTCGGCCTTTACGCGATGGCCGGGTGCGAATCA
>JASHTT010000618.1 GCA_030040415.1 Streptosporangiaceae bacterium
CGTTGCAGCGCCTGCGCCATGATCTGCGGGAACGGCTCTTTGGCATCGAACGCCGCCAGGAACAGCGCCCTGACCATGTCGATGTGGGCCTGCACGGGGTAGCCCGGCTCCGGGGCTAGCGGGTTGACCGACAACGGCACACTGTCCGGGTCGGCGGGGTTGATGACGGTGATGTCGGCGTTGGCGTCGGCTTCGGCGTTGGCGCTCGCGTTGGCCGGCCTCCTGGCCATCGCCGTGTATTCGGACTTGACCGGCTCCACGGCCAGCCAGCCAATGCCGGCGGCGGTGAGCTGCTCCAGCATGTGCCGCACCGTCTGCGACTTTCCGGCCCCGGTTGCGCCGGTCACCAGGGCGTGCCGGTTCAAGGTGCTCAACGGCACGCGCAGGGTGCCGACTGGCCGGTCTTGCCCGTCCAGGATCTCGCCTAGCGCCACCGCCAGCCCGTCCGCGGTGACCTCGCTGACTTCGCTGGTCACGTCGAAGTAGCCGGGCTGCATCACCCGGACGCCGGGCACCTCGCGTCTCGGCAGGCCGGTCAGCGCGGCCAGGATGCCCGCGGTCGCGGCGAAGGGCACCGTCGAGCCGTCCCGCGGATCGGAAAGCCTGGCCGCCAGCACGTCGGCGAACTCTTGCGCCCCTTCCGGGCAGCGCAGCCGGTACGGGTGAGCGTGCAAGTCGGCGGAACCCACCAGCACCGGCGCAATGAGCCGCAAGTCGGCCTCCGAGCCAGCGCCGACAAGCACCCGCACGTTCCACAGCCCGGCCTCGCGGTAAGCGTCGAGCTCGGCCAGACGCCGCTGCGCCCGTTCTGCGTCGAAGCGCGCGTGCTCCTCCTCGTACATCCGCAGCATGTTGAGCTGACTGCGCAGTTCGGCCGTTTCGGCGTCGAGCGAGTCGGCCGGATCGGCCACGATCAGCCAGCCGAAGGGCCTTCCCGCCAGCGCCTGCAGCGCCGACTCGAAGAGGCTGGGACCCTGCTGGTGGCCGGGCGGCGTGGCCTGCTGATTGCTGGCCTGCACTGGAACCTGGCGACCCGGGCACGGCGCCCAGACCAGCTGGTCCAGGTCCGTCAGCATGCTGCCGACTATTGCCGTGCCGCGACTGCCCCACGGGAACAGCAGTTCCTCGGTCGCGGGTGCAGTTGCCGACCCGGTGGAATCCGGTGCCGTGGAGTCCCGAACCGTGGCCACGGGCTCCGTCGAGTCCGGCTCATCCGGCGCCGGGACACCGGGCAGCGGCCCGGCGTTGGTGATCAGCTCCAGCGGAGCCCCGCCGCCGCGCGACAGCCAGCCGGCGATGAACGACCGCCTGTGCCGCGCAGCGTTCAGCGCGGCCGGCAGCACCGATGCATAGTCAGTATCGGCCGTTCCGCCCAGGGTGCTCGCGTTCACGGCCAGCACCCGGTACCACGTCGCCGCGGTGCCGCCGCCGATGCCGGGGGAGGAAGCTGCCATGTCTGCGTGCTTACCAGGCCCGGGGGGCCGCTGCTACCGGATTGGCCCGAATTGTGGTCCGGTGTCGCGTGCGCCAACCGCGGGGATGCACCGGACGGTGGCAGGACTAGAGCTGAACTGAGCCCGAGATGCAGGTCACCGTCGACCCGCCGACCCAGACGGTGCCGTCGGGATCAGCGGACACGTGCACCCGGCCGCTTCTGCCGATCGCCGTGCCCTGGCGAACGACGTACGGAGCCTGTGCGCGGCCTGTGGCCAGCAGCCACTGCCCGAGCGAGGCGTTGAGGCTGCCCGTCACCGGGTCCTCGTACACGCCGATGTCCGACGCGAACGCACGTACCTCGAATGCGATGTCCGATCCCGCCGGGTGCGGACCCGCGACGCCGATCATCAGGTCAGTTGGCTGCGGCCGGATGGCCAGCACGGCCTCGGCGCTGTCCAGCAGGACCGCGACCCAGCCGGGTCCGTTGTCCGCCCATTGCAGGTCAACGATCTCGTCCCGGTCGATCTGGAGAGCCTCGGCAACCAGGAGCGCGTCGGCCTCGTCGACCGGGCCGCCGCGCAGCAACGGCGGCGCAGCGAAGGCCAGTCTGCCGTCGTCCTGCCGGATCGCTACCAGGCCTGCGCCGCACTCCTGCACGATGAGCCCCGGCTTGCGCGGCTGCCCGCCGGCCTCCAGCCAGGCATGCGCAGATCCGAGCGTGGGATGTCCGGCGAACGGCAACTCACGGCTTGGCGTGAAGATCCGCACGAGGTAATCGGCCTCGTCGTCCTCGGGTGGTAGCAGGAACGTGGTCTCCGACAGGTTGGTCCAGCTGGCGAACTGGGCCATCTGCTCGTCGGTCAGCCCGGCGGCACCGAGCACAACGGCGAGCGGGTTGCCGAGATACGGCGTTGCAGTGAAGACGTCGACCTGACGGAACTGGCGTGTCACGCTGCTCAGTCTAGGGACCAGCTAGGCCTCAGGGTTCGGGGTGAGTGTCGCTTCCTTCAGCGTCATGATGCCGGGGTTAGCGTCGGCCAGCAGGACCCGGCGGCCCGCCGGTCCCGAGTGGCTCAGCACGACCGCGGTATGCGGCAGGTGCTGCAACTCGGCGGCCTCTACCAGGAACTCCCTCGACCGCTGCGCCGAGGCGGCCAGCGAGTCGCTGAGCCCAAGGGCGCGCGAGGTCGTGAGGCCCCACGACGTGCTGGCGTTGATGCCTTCCGTCACCGACCTTGAGTCCGCCAGCGCGACAGAGGAACTAGCATCCCTGCTCACCGACCCGGTGAAATCGGCGAATGGCGCGAAGGTGCTCGGCCGGCTACGGCCGCGACCTCGGCTGCGTCCGGCGGACACGGTCAGCGACCGCGAGTCGGAGATCGAATCCGCTGTGCCCAGGGTGCTGGAGTAGGAGTCGCCGACCGTGTCGGTCACCGAGGCACCGACGGTGTCGGTCAGCTGGCTGACCACGAACCTGTGCTCGGTGCCGATCTGCTCAGCCGCGAGCCTGGCGTCATCCGCGTTGCCGAGCCGCATGAAAGCGACGGCAGTGTCGCCTCGGCCGAGGCGTTCCCTGACATGAGGCGGAATGGACCGGTAGCCGAGCACCAAGCCGGTGCCGACCGCCTCCGCGGCGTCGCACAGCCTGTCGATCACGTCGCCGGCCAGGCGCTCGGCGCCGAGCAGGCAGATTGTCTGCCGCCAGCGCTCGGCGGCCGGCGCCTGGCGCAGCATCGCGGTCAGCGCGACCGCGAGATAGCAGCCGATGATGCTGTTGCCGACCGATGGGGCTCGGCGGTCCAGCCAGGCCACCTTGAGCCTGCTGGGGTTGCGGGCGGCGAGTGCGCTCGCCAGCGGCGCAAGCGTACGCAGCCTTGCCTCCATGGCGAGCGCCCGGTCTATCACCAAACGCTCCCCGCCCCGGCCGAACAGCCCGGCCAACTTGGACAGCTGGTCCTGCCACAGCTCTCCGCTTGACTGCTGGCCTTGGGGGACGACCCCCCGCAGCTGCTCACCCGGGGGGACGACGCCCCGTACCCCCCGCAGATGCTCGGCCGGGCCACCGATCTGGGCCAGGGCACGCAGCGCCGCGGTCAACTGCGCCATCGTGGCGTCCTCGCCCAGCACTTCTAGCACCATGCGGAGCAGCGCGGCGTCCCTGGCCGGATCGGTAGCCGCCGTAGCTGGCCCGGTCGTGATCCGGCCGTAGGAGTCGGTCGCGGCCACAGTGAGCGCCAGCAGGTCGGCTAGCCCGTCACGGTCAAGGCCGGTGCCCAGGTCGAGCGTCGGCAGGTCGGCCGGCAGCACCCAGACAAGCGGCTCCAGGCCAAGCCTGCCGGCCAGCGCGACCAGGTCAGCTGCCACGCCACCCTCGGTCAGGTCGAGCACCGTCACCTCGCCGCCGGACGCAAGCCTGGCCGCCGCCAGGGTCGTCAGCAGCGCCGACCAGCCCGCGAGCGTGCCGCCAGCAACGTCCACCCGGTGCACGCCGGCCCCCAGGGTGACCGGGTGCCAGCCCGGCTGACGTTGGCAGGCCACGCTGCGCCGCTGCCAGTCGCGGTAGTCCCTTACGTGCTGCTGCTGCCGGGCCGTGAGCTCGCGCCGTTGCGCCGCACGGAAGGCGGTGATCCGGTCCTCCTCGGCCTGCACAGCCTGGGCGAGTTCGCGGTTGCCGCGCCAGATAAGGCGGCCGCTGATAGCCGCGGCCAGCACTGCGCTGGCACCCGCCAGGGCGAGGAAGGCGGCGGCGAGCATGTTGCTGGCCATCCCAGCCAGCAAGCACGCACACGCCGCAGCCGCCACCGTGAGGCTCGCGACGAGCCCGACCCTGGCTGGCCTGTCGAGCCTCGCCTGCTCCCGACGCCGTGCGGCCAGCCAGTCAGCGCTGACCTCATCCAGCGCGACCTCGGCCGGCTGCTCCGGCATCGGCCCGGGATCCGGTAGCGCGGGTCGTTGCTGCCAGCCGAGATAGACGAGGTCGGGCCGGAACTGGCCGCGCGGCGCGGCAGTCGCGGCAGCGGGCCACTCGGCACCAGCGGACCGCTGCCCGGCCGGCCGCAGCCCGGCGGGAGCCCCGGCCGCAGCCAGCCACTCGGCGCCAGCCGGCCGCTCCCCAGGCGGCCGCATCCCAGCCGGTCGCTTCCCAGCCGACTGCTGGCCGGCGGACCGCGTGGTCACCGGCACCGGTCCAGCCTGAGCGGCACCGCACGGCAGTCTGACAACAGACGCCGCCGGGGTCCGCGCACGGTCACTGTGAACTGTCCGTCCGCTGTGAGAGCCGCCTTGCCTCTGGGTGCATCCACGCCAGCCTCTGCTCGGTCGTGGCGACTTCGCGGCGCCCGCGACCCCGGATCCGAGCTGGCTTGCGCCTCGACGAGGACGCCCACCGCAGCCGCAAGGCCCGGCGGTGCAACGCCGCTCTCCGCAGTCAGCAGTACGGCCGTGCCGGTGCTGGCGCCGAGCGCCACCAGCACGGCGACCAGGTCGCCGTTGACGGACCCGCAGCCGTTGACCCAGACCAGGCAGTCCGCGCGCAGTCCTAGGTCGCGGACGCG
>JASHTT010000619.1 GCA_030040415.1 Streptosporangiaceae bacterium
GCACTCTCTCGGGCCGCACAGCCTCCGGGCCCACAGCCTCCGGGCCCACCGCGCGATCAGCCTCGCCTGCGCGCTCCGGTCCCGGGGTCCGCTCCGGACTGGGCGTCCACTCCGGGCGCGCCGAGCGCTCGGCCGCTGCGGGGTGGTCCAGCCCGGTGGGCCGCTCGGGACCTGCTGTGCGCTCCGGACCTGCAGTCCGCTCCGGACCCGCCGCACGGTCTGGCGCCGATGTCCATCCGGCGCGCGGCGCCGGCCATGCCTCGTCAGTGCCAGACCGCCCGGAGCGTGCAGCGGGCAAGTCACCGGCGATCCGGCGGGTGGGGCGTTCGGCGGGGCGGTCTTCCGCGCCATGGCGGTGGCGCGGCTCGTCCCCGGCGGCGACCCGGCCGCCGGCTCGCCCGCGCGCGGGCTCCTCCCACAGCGTGCTGCCCACTGCCGGGAAACCTTCTGCCACTGCGCCGCCGCGAGCCGCGCTGCCCGGTGCACGGCTGCCTGGCGCAGGGCCAGCGGTTGTTGCGCCGGCTAGCTGCCCGCCAGCTACGGAACTGCCGGCCGCTGGCGCTGGCTGCCCGGCCACCGAGCCACCGGCGACGCCGGCAGCTGCGAGGGCGCTGCCCCCGGCGCTGCGGGCGACAACATCGTCTGCCTCGCTACTCGCGGCGGCTGACACTCCAGCCGCACGCTTGCCGAATACCTCATCCCGCCAGATGCCCACCCCGACGATGAGCATGATCAGCGCCAGCGCCGCTAGGGCGATGGAGGCGTAGACCAAGACCAGCTTGCCGCTGATCGCACCGACAGCGAGCAAACCGATGGCGACGGCCACCACCGAGACGATCGCGCCGAATCGGATCACTTGCAAGCTCCCGTTTTGCTGCGGAGTGCAGTCAGCCCGATTGTGCTAGCGACGGTCGTGCTGGCCCGCGTCTGACGGGTGGAAGCCGCCATTGTGCGCCACAGGCTCGGGTACGGCAGGGTAGCCACCGCTCTGAGCGCCGTTACGCATGTCCATCCGGCCCATGCCCACGCCTACCGCTGACTGGGGCCCGGTTGCAACGCCAATGGCCGGGAACACGCCACTGTCGGCCGCCCCAGCCTCGAGGTCGCGGAGCTGACCCTCCAGGTAAGCCTTGAGCCTGCTGCGGTACTCGCGCTCGAAGGCACGCAGGTCGTCAACGCGGCGCTCCAGCTCCTCGCGGGACTGGACCAGCGAGCCCATTGCCTGACGGTGACGCTCCTGTGCATCCCGCTCGAGGCTCTCGGCACGCGCCCGCGCATCGCTCGTGATCTGCTCGGACTGGCGCCGGGCCTTGGTGAGGATCTCGTCTGCCTCGCGCCGTGCTCGGCCGAGCGTCTCATCCGCCTCGCGGCGGGCGTCCGCGATCGCCTGGTCGGCGGTCTGCTGAGCCAGCGCGAGCACGCGGGCCGCGGTATCCATGTTGTCCTCAACGGGCCGCGGCGCGCTCATCATGACCGGCTCCGGCCTGCGCTCCGGCTCGTGCCGGATGGGCTCGGGGGTCAGCATGTCGGGGACCTCGGCCTGCGGGGTCAGCGAAACTGGCGGCTTGCCGCGGAGCGCCTCGGCCAACTTGGCCCTGAGCTCCTCGTTGTCCTGGATGAGCTCGTCAAGCGCTGCCTCTACCTCGTCGAGGAAGGCATCGACTTCCTCTTCGTCATAGCCCGGCCTGAGCCTGGTAGTGCTGAACTGCTTGTTCCGCACATCCGCCGGCGTCAGTGGCATCTCTCTCTCCCTGGAGCTTTGTCCCTTTTGGACGCTATGCGGTGATACTACTAGCCCCTGGCGAGTTGCCAGAGCACGTAGACCACCACGAACAGCAGTGTGAAGCTGAGGTCCAGAGCCACACTACCGATCCGGAGGGGTCGGATGTAGCGCCTTAGAAATCTCAGTGGCGGATCTGTGGCCGTGTAGACACCCTCGGCTACCACCAGGATGAAGCCAGACGGAGTCCAGTCCCTCGCATATACCTGGATCCAGCTGAGAATCAGCCGAATAACCAGTAGCACTAGATAGACCGACAGCAGGTAGAAGGCCACATTCCTGAATATCTGCACGCGCCTGTCCTTGCTATCAGTACCGCAGGCATTCAAGCCCGCCTGCCAGGCTTGCCCGTCAGCTCTGGTTGAAGAAGCCTCGCTCCGCGATCCGGGCCTTATCCTCAGCCGTCACCTCGATGTTGGCCGGAGATAGCAGGAACACCTTGTTCGTCACGCGCTCGATGCTCCCACGTAGTCCGAAGATCAGGCCGGCCGAGAAATCGACAAGGCGCTTCGCGTCGCTGTCCACCATCTCGGTCAGGTTCATGATCACCGGAGTGCCCTCGCGGAAGTGCTCCCCGATCGTACGTGCTTCATTGTACGTGCGCGGGTGCAAGGTCGTGATCCTCGCCAAATCGGTCGCCTGCACGGCAGTCGCAGTTGCGCGCCTGTCGACAGCCCGCCCGACCGCAGCCTCCGCTGGGCGGACATCCTGCCGGTCGTCTTCCATCACGAGCTCGGCGCCGTACTCGTCGTACTCCGTGCCGTACTCGTCGTCCGGGTACTGATCATCAAGGCGGTGGTCGTCCTCTACCAGGCCGAGATAGACCGCCATCTTGCGCATTGCGCCGGCCATCTTGTGTCCTCCGTCACGCGCGCCAAGCAGCCCAGATCAATGCCTATTTCACTGGGCATACTTACCGGCCGAGTGCTACGCGTCGGACATTACCTGACGAAGGGCCGCCTGCCGCCGAGCAACGCCGTACCAACGCGCACATGTGTCGCGCCTTCGGCAATTGCGTCCTCAAGGTCAGCGCTCATGCCCGCCGATATGACCGACGCATCCGGATAACTGGATCTGACCGCCGCCGATACCGCCCTGAGCCTGGCAAAGGCAGGCCGGGCAGGCTCTCCGAGCGGGGCGACCGCCATCACCCCGGCGAACTCCAGACCCGGTTGCGCCGCGATCGCGTCACCGAGGTAGCCCACCTGGCCGGGCTCGGCGCCGCCACGCCCGTTGGCCGGGCCGCCGCGGCCCCCTGCGCCATCGCGCCCCCCGTCGGCGCCATCGCGGCCGCCGACAGGGTCCGGCCCGGCCTGGTCGTCGAGGCTGACCTGGACCAGGCACCGGATCAGCCGCTGCGCCTCAGCCGCACGGCGGCCAAGCGCCGTGATCAGCCTTAGCCGGTCGACCGAGTGCACCATGAACGCATACCTGGCCACGCTAGCCGCCTTGTTGACCTGCAATTGCCCGATGAAGTGCCAGCGAACTGCCACTCCTGCGGCAGCGCACGCCGCCGCCTTGGCCGACGCCTGCTGGTCGGTGTTCTCACCGATGTCGGCGACGCCGAGCCGACCGAGCAACATGACGTCAGACGCGGGAAATGTCTTGGTGACCGCGATGAGCGTGATCTCGGCGGGATCTCGCCCGGCCGCCGCGCACGCCGCCGCAATCCTGCCGCGCACCGCAGCCAGGTTGCTGGCCAGCTCGGCCAGCCGCTGCTCGCTCCGCTGCGGGTCGCTGGGGTCGTCTCGGCCGCCGGCACCGGGAGGATCTTGGGCCCGGTGCGCTTGGCCGGCATCACCGGAATACGCGCCCGGCGGATCAGCCCGTCCGTCCTGTTTCCCGTTCACTGCACTGGATCATGGCACCAGCCACGCCAGGCCCGCGAATCGGCCCGTTCGGCTGTCCCGCCGGTGGGAGAACAGCTCAGCGGACTCCTTCGTGCAGCGACTGTCGGCGGCCACCCGCGTCACGCCGAGCGCCGCCAGCTGAGCATGCACGCCGGCCCTGATGTCGATCCCAGGCTGGCCGGCCCGCGTCGCGCAGCTGGATGCCGGTACCGCCGCGGCGGCCCGGTCCCGCATCTCCGCCGGCACCTCATAACAGCCGCCGCAGATGCCGGGTCCTGTGATGGCGCGCATCCTGGCCGGATCAGCCCCGGCCGAGCGCATGGCGGAGACGAGTGCCGGAACGACGCCCGCCAGCATTCCCTCGCGGCCGGCGTGGGCGGCACCCACGATGCGGGCCACGGGGTCCGCCAGCAGCACCGGCAGGCAGTCTGCGGCCAGCACCGCGACCGCTACGCCGGGAACATCGGTGAAGCTTGCGTCGGCCGGCTGCGCTGGCCCGTCACAGTGCTCCCGGCCCACGTACCTGACGTCGGTTCCGTGCACCTGGCGCATCCAGGCGATGTCGGCAGGCCGCAGGCCGCAGGCAGCAGCCAGCAGTTCCCTGTTGGCCGCCACGCACTGCGCGGAATCACCCGCCCCGGCACCCAGGTTCAGCGATTCGAACGGAGGCTGGCTGACACCGCCGTGCCGGTCAGTGAAGACCGCCCGCACTCCATCGCCAAGACCGGCCACGGGCGCCGGACTGAGCTGCATCACTTCAAGAAGTCGGGGACGTCGAGTTCATCGTCTTCCTCGAACACGACCGACCGGCGCCGCGTGCTCGAGGTCTCGGCCGAACGGCCGCCGGAACGGGCACCCTGCTGGCCATCGACTGCTGCACCCGGGGCGCCGTCCGGCTCGCCCGAGCGCTGCGACGGGATGGCACCGCTCGCTGCCGGCTCGCGCCCGGCGGCCGCTGAGCCCGCCCCGTTGCCGCCTGCGGCGGGCGGCGGTGCCGATTGCTGGCCCGTTCCCCCCACGTCGGTACCAGGCAACGGAGCATCTGGCTCGACGCCGGCCTGGTCGCCTGGACCTGCCTGGTCGCCCGCGCCCGCCTGCTGCGTCCCGCCCGCCATCGCGGACGGCGGCGGGGGCGCGGCGGGCTCGCCGAGCCGGAACGGCTGCCACTCCCCAGCGCCGGCTGTGGCAGCAGGGACGGACGCGCCGGGCACCGGGGACTGCGGCATGCCGCCATAGCCCACGCCGCGGCTGCGCGACCGCCCGCTTTGCGGCTCGTCGAAGCCAGCCGCGATGACCGTCACCCTGACCTCGTCGCCGAGCGCGTCATCGATAACCGCGCCGAAGATGATGTTGGCGTCCGGCGCCGCCGAGTTGGCGACCAGTTGGGCGGCTTCGTTGATCTCGAACAGGCCGAGGTCCGAGCCACCCTGGATGGACAGCAGCACGCCGTGCGCACCGTCAATGCTCGCTTCGAGCAGCGGGCTCGATATGGCCATCTCGGCCGCGGCCACCGACCGGTCGTCGCCGCGCGCCATGCCGATGCCCATCAGGGCCGACCCTGCGCCAGACATCACCGACTTGACGTCGGCGAAGTCGAGATTTATCAGGCCGGGAGTAGTGATCAGGTCCGTGATGCCCTGGACGCCGGACAGCAGCACCTGGTCCGCGGCCTTGAACGCGTCGAGCACGCTGACGTGCCGGTCGGAGATCGACAGCAGCCTGTCGTTCGGGATCACGATGAGCGTGTCGACCTCGCTACGCAGCTTCTCGATGCCCGAATCTGCTTGCGCCGCCCTGCGCTTGCCCTCGAAGCCGAACGGCCTGGTGACGACCCCAATGGTCAGTGCTCCGAGACCGCGGGCTACCTCCGCGACCACGGGAGCGCCGCCGGTGCCGGTGCCACCGCCCTCGCCCGCTGTGACGAAGACCATGTCGGCGCCCTTGAGCACTTCCTCGATCTCTTCACGGTGGTCCTGGGCCGCCTTGAACCCGATGTCCGGATTCGCCCCGGCACCGAGACCCCTGGTCAGCTCGCGGCCAACGTCGAGTTTGACGTCGGCGTCGCTCATCAGCAGGGCCTGGGCGTCGGTGTTGATGGCGATGAACTCCACGCCCCGCAGGCCTTCTTCGATCATCCGGTTCACGGCGTTGACGCCGCCCCCGCCGATACCGACGACCTTGATGACCGCCAGGTAGTTCTGCGGTGCTGCCACGAGGAG
>JASHTT010000620.1 GCA_030040415.1 Streptosporangiaceae bacterium
CGCGGTAACGAGTACCTCCCCAGCCTGTATACGATGCTCGACCTGACTGCTCTTGGCAGGCAGGAAGCCTGGGAGGAGCCCCAGGGCCGTGCCCCAAACTTGCACGAGACGTAGCATCCGTTGGCCTGCGCTCGATCGCGATGGCGGCGCCGCGGTCTAGCAGGCCTCCGAGGCGACGCTATCCCGGCGACGAACGCGCTCACCGGGCGGTTCGGGTTCCTTCGCGCTCCCGCAAAGGGGCGTCGGCCGGCTTGTCGCCGTTCCTTCTCGCCTGGCGGGCAAACGCCCGTCAGCGCTGTCCCGTTGCCGGGGCGACGGAGCGTCGGGCGATGCGCCAGAAGTCCGTCTCCCGCCTCAGGTCCTGCGTGATCGCGGCGGCGGCCTGGATAGCTGGCGGCAGCGCCGGGTCGATGATGAGCAGCACGGATCGCACGACCGCCTGGTCGGCGCTTGGGCCGTCTTCGATGACCGGGTTGAGGGTGAGGTGCAGGGTGGCCTGGCCTTCGGCAGCCCAGATCGGCCCGACGGCCGAGCGCAGCGCCTCCCGGCCCGCGTGCTGGCCCTGGGTGCCGTCGAGTATCGCGTCCGCTGTGAAGAGCGCAACGTAGCCGTCTGCGTCCCGGCGGCTGGCCGCCTCGTCTGCGCGGGTGATGATGTCAAGGATGGCAAGTCGGTCGGCGTCAGACAGGCTCATGGCCGCAGCCACCGCGCTACCCGGCCGCGGACGTCGGGTGGGAAGACGCTCTTGGGAATGACGGCGTGTACCGCCTTAGGCGGGACGGCGGTGTAGGCGGAGCCGGTCTGGTGGGCGTACTGAGTCACCCGGAAGCTGACCGCCATGCTGGCCAGCGCGTAAGCCTCTGGCGCGGTGATCCCGGCTGCCAGGGGCAGCCACCCGATGACCTCCCGCAGGCAGGTCACCAGCGCGTCGTCGAGGCTGGTGGCGAAGCCGATCACGATCCAGGAAGTGTCCGTTTCACCGATCGGCCCGGGCAATGCGACCTGCTTGTGCAGGTCGTAGCGGATCTCCAGGTTCTCCGCGGCGGTCTCAATCGCGGTCTGGTCCACCACCCCGTCGCCTTGCAGCGCGTGCACATCGCCGATCCAGATGCGCCCGCCAGGCTTGGCCACCGGCAGGAACAGGTGGCTGCCAATACCAAGGTCGCGCAGCACCAGGTTGCCGCCGTAGCTGCCGGACACGATCGCACTGACCGTCTCATCGCCGGCCGGCTCGGCCGCCACGACGCCCAGGAACGGCGCCATTGGCAGCTCAATCCCGTGAGTGAAGGTGGCCGTGGTCCGCGCGTCGTCGAAGGTGAAGTAGTGCAGGTACGGCTCAGCGAAGTCGTCTGGCAGCGCTCCCACGCCGAGCGGGAACGAGTTCCAGCCCCAGCCGATCGTGCGGAGCGCGGTGATGCTGACCTCGACCGCGTCACCGGGCTCGGCGCCGGACACTTCCACGGGGCCGAGCATCGAGTACGGACCGTGCGGGTACCGGTGCCGCAGCGGCTCCCGGTCGGCGAAGCTCATGCCGAACTTCGCCTCGTTGCCCCAGTGCGTCCACGTATCCGGGTAGCGGACCGTGTCCCCCGGTGCGACGGTGGCAACCGGCTTTGCGGCCGGATCCAGGTATCCCGAGCGCACTGTCTGCGGAGACGACTCGACTACATGCGTGGTGGGCACTATGTCCTCCGTGACGTTCAGTGGGTCGCTCAATGAAGTCCGGCGCCGCCCGCGCGACCTCGGCCCAGCCTGGTCGAAGATCAGCGAGTGGCCCGGCTAGGTATTTCCGCGAACTTCGCTACGCCGAGATTATGGCGCTGCCACTTGCACGCTTCGTCACCCGCATGCCATCACATTGCTTCTAGCGGGCGTCCCAGCTCAGGTCTCTGGTCGGCTGGGCCATGCAGACCGGTCCGTGGCACCTGCGGGTTCACTCCCATGTCCCGCGCATGCCCAAGGCTGTCGGTGACGTTTGCCCAGGCGATCGCGCCGTGAGCCGTCGGCCGGGCAGGCGGCCGCGCAGCGTCCCGGTGTCGTCTACATCCTGGCTAGTCGCGCTCAGCGACCTGAAACGGCCGATTTTCGCTATCGCTGCGCAGCGTGGCCGCGTACTTCTTCCAGGGGCGCTCCAGCAGCAACGGGGTGAGCATCCGGAGCGGAGCTGGCACCGCGCGCATCATGTGGGCACGGTCGGCATCGCTGAGCGGTTCGAGCATCATCCCGAAAGCGATCGGCCTCTTGGCCCAGGGAATCTCCGCGGCCGCGTGCTTATTCAGCCCGTCCCACTCCTCCTGGGTCAGCGTGACCGCAGCGAGCGGGACGACCTTCTGCTCCTCGTCGTCGAGGTGACTCTGCGCCGTCGTGTTGAGCTCGTCGAGCGATGCTGCCAGCGCTTCCCCTGTTTCGGCGGTTGGCTGCGCGCGCCAGGCGGCACATGCAGCTGACGCGGCATCCAGCGCTGCCTTGATCAGCTCGTGCTCGTGTTCGACCTCCTGCGTTATCAGCGCCTGATCCGGGGCGCGCTCAATCAGCTTCGGGTACAGCAGCTCGTCTTCACCCTCGTGATGGATGTTCAGCAACATCAGGCTGAAATCGATGTGATCAGCGAGGAAGACGACGCGCCCAGGTGATGGCGAACGATTGGCGCGTACCAACCGCGCCGCCTCGTCGTATACTCGGCGGAATCCTTGGTGGAGGATCGCCATTTCACGCACGTCGATGGGGTCTGACTGCATGCTTAGTACCCGCCCTTGCATGAACGTGGTCGCAGTGCCAACACTTCAAGCGTTAACTCATACCGTAGCCGGCGTT
>JASHTT010000621.1 GCA_030040415.1 Streptosporangiaceae bacterium
GAACTGCCAGTACAGACCGGTCAGCGCGAACAGCGGCATGATGTACATCATGTACTTCTGCGACGAAGCCATCGGATTGTTCGGGTCCGCGGCGGGCATCATGCCGCGCTTCATCGACTGCTTGATGCTCAGGTAGGTCGTCGTCATGCTGATGATGACGGCGCCGAGGATCACGAGCTTGGCGTGCAGCGGCACGTGCATGCCGTCGGTGAACAGCACCTTGTCGCCGATATGGGCGCCCAGGATGTTCGCCTTCTGGCCCGCCACGACCATCGCCTCCGGCAGGCCGTACCTCGGGGTGCCCCTCTTGTAGGTTGCGATCGTCTTTAGCACTTCGAACAGCGAAAAGAACAGCGGCAGCTGCAGAACCAGCGGCAAGCAGCCCATCAGCGGGTTGACACCCGCCTCCTGGTACAGCTTCATCATTTCCTGGTTGAGCGTCTGCTTGTCGTTCCCGTACTTCTTGCGCAGCGCCGCCATCTGCGGCTGCAGCGCAGACATCGCCCGCGTCGTGTGCATCTGCTTGATGAACAGCGGCACCATGATCAGCCGCATCAAGACGACCAGGATGACGATGCTGAGGGTCCAGGTCCAGCCGCTGGTGGCGCCGAAGGCGGGACGCAGCAGGTCGTAGATATGCGTGAACACCCAGCCAACAGCCGAGTACAACGCGTCTAGTGGGTTACCCACCTGCTAGCTCCCTTGTTCCTGACCAGCTGCCACCTGCTGATCAGCTGCTTTCTGATCAGCGCATTCGCGCTCAAAAACGCTTCCCGGAACCGGATCGATTCCCCCCGCGTGAAACGGATGGCACCGGCTCAGCCGACGCGCCGCGAGCCACGATCCCCTGATCGCGCCGTGCAGTTGCACCGCCTCCAGGGCATATGCGCTGCACGACGGGTAGAACCGGCACCTCGCGCCGAGCAGCGGACTCACGAACCGCCGGTAGACGGTCAGCAACCCCACCAACACAAAACCGGCAGCCGACAGTCTCTTTGACCCCTGCCCTGCTGCTGACGTCATCGGCCTGCCACCAAACCCTGCCGCCGTAGCAACGTTCGTATTACCAGGTCGAGATCGGCGGCGAGCTCCGCCTGGCGAGCCGCTGCCGCGCGCGAACTGGCGCGCAACACTAGCAGGCTACCAACAGGCAGCGATTCCAGGTAATCACGGCACAGGTGGCGCAGCCGACGGCGCACCCGGTTACGAACCACCGCGGGGCCAACAGCCCGGCTCACCACGAAACCGACCAGCGGAGGGTCGTCGCTACCCGGCCGGACCAGCAGATGACCGGAGACTAGCGGCCGCCCTGCCCTGCTGCCACCGCTGACCGCCGAGGCAAAATCCGCTCGTCGCCGCATCCGCGCCGCAGCGGGAAGCATCGCACTGTCACTGGCCCGCGCGCCGTCAGACGCTGACGCGCGCGCGGCCCTTCCTGCGCCTGGAGGCAAGGATGGCGCGGCCCGCCCGCGTGCGCATGCGCAACCGGAAACCGTGCGTCTTGGCACGGCGGCGGTTATTCGGCTGGAACGTACGCTTGCTCACTGGGACTCCAGGTAACGGCAGGTCTGAGGTGTCAGCCAGAAATGCTGGCCTGCGCTGGTCCGGGATCCCCCGGGCCAGTGCGTGCGGGGCTCCGGGGGTCGTCCCCAGAGCGAGCACTGCGGGGGTACCGGGAGGGTCGCCCCCGGGCCTGTACCGCATGAGGCCGCGTTTCAGCTGCGCCGGGCTGGCCGGACACTACAAGTTACGCGCAGCCTGGCCTGGCGGTCAAACGGCGCCGGGTGGCGCGATTGTGTCTCCCCTGACATCCCAAACACATCTACGCCGCCAGCGAACCACCGACCACGCGGTTTCCCGAACGCACAGTGAACTCCAGCCCTAGGCTGTGGATAGCGGTCCGGTCTTGGCCCGGCACCAGGAGCCCGCCCGCTCCGGCCTCGCGGCCGGGATCTGCCCAGAGTCAGACATGCAACGTACACATGCTGTGGAAAAACCTGTTGATCACATGTGGGGGGCTCGGGGTGACCGGCCGATGAGCGAAGACGACCTCGCAGAGGTATGGGCCCGCTCGCTGGCCGATCTCGCCGAGATGCACATCGAACCGCATCAGCGCGCGTGGCTGCAGCTCACCAGGCCGCTCGGCCTGGTGGAAAGCACAGCGCTGATCGCGGCGCCGAACGACTTCGTCAAGGAGCAGCTGGAGACCCGGCTGCGCGCGCTCATCACGAACGCGCTGTCGAGGGAGTTGTCGCGCGCCATCCAGATCGCCGTGACCGTCGACCCGGCGGCCACCGCCGATCTCGGCCACCCGGCCAGCCAGCTTCCCGTCAACGACGCGCACTCGCTGCCGCCGCAGGGAACTGCCGACGAGCCGCACCTGCCGACAACGGGCCTCGCGGCTGAACCACCAGCGGTCCAGCTGGCAGCAGACGGCGCGGCCCAAGACGGCGCGTTCCCGGTAAAAAATGGCGCGTACGCACCGGGCAGCGACGGAGGGGCCGGAGCCGGGATCGCGGGCTCGGGGCGGCAGCCAGGCCCGCACGATGGCGCGGCCGCTCATGCTCACGAGCACGCCGGCCAGCAGTCTGCCAGACCCGGCATGGCGAGGCTGAACCCGAAGTACACGTTCGAGACGTTCGTCATCGGCTCGAGCAACAGGTTCGCGCACGCCGCAGCGGTAGCCGTGGCTGAGGCCCCGGCGAAGGCTTACAACCCGCTGTTCATCTACGGCGACTCCGGCCTCGGGAAGACCCACCTGTTGCACGCCATCGGGCACTACGCGCAGAGCCTCTACCAGGGGCTGAAGGTCAGGTACGTCAGCTCGGAGGAGTTCACCAACGACTTCATCAACATGATCCGCGATGGCAAGCAGGACGGCTTCCGCCGCCGCTATCGCGACGTCGACGTGCTCCTTGTCGACGACATCCAGTTCCTGGAGAACAAGGAAGGC
>JASHTT010000622.1 GCA_030040415.1 Streptosporangiaceae bacterium
GCCAGGGCACTGCCTTGCTGCGGCTCGGCTCGCAGTCGGCTAGACGCCCATCGTGGACCGCGGGTAGGCATCCTTGGGGTCGGTCAGCACGTTGACCAGGTACGGCACGCCGGAGTCGAAGGCTCGCCGCAGGGCAGGGCCCACCTCCTCCGGTTGCGTGACCAGTTCCGCCGCCCCGCCGAGCGCGGCCACCACCAGGTCGTAGCGGCAGCCTGGCTGCAGGTCGGCTGCGACGTCATAGCCGTACAACGCCTGCATCGGGTGCTTCTCCAGCCCCCAGATGCCGTTGTTGCCGCAGACCATGACGACCGGCAGGCCGTGCCTGACCAGCGTGTCGACGTCCATCAGGGAGAACCCGGCGGCACCGTCACCCAGCAGCAGCACGACCTGCTTGTCAGGCCTGGCCAGCCGGGCCGCGATGGCGTACCCGAGCCCCGTGCCGAGGCATCCATACGGCCCTGGATCGAGCCAGCAGCCGGGCTGACCAGGCTCCAGGTGCTTGCCGGCGTAGCTTACGAAGTCCCCGCCGTCGCCGATGAGCACAGCGTCGGGTTCGAGCAGCGGGGCCAGCTCGCCGTAGATGCGAAGCGGGTGGATCGGCTGGGCCTGCGAGTGCAGCAGCGGCGCATCGGCCTCGACGGCCAGCCGTGCAGCGGCCTGCAGCCTGGGCAGCCAGTCCGTCGTCCATGGCGGGCTGGCGACCGCGGCCGCATCGGCCAGCGCGCTGAACACCCCGGCCAGGTCGCCGGCCACGGCGCCCGCGAGGTCGACGTGCGTGGCCAGCTGGCTGGCCGAGTCGGCTAGGTGCACGACCTTGGCCAGCGGCGCCTCTGCCTGCGCGCCATCAGCCGGGGGAGTGGCGGCGCGACCGCCGAACCGCCCGTAGCCGAGCCGGAAATCCAGCGGCGCGCCGGCCACGATGACGAGATCTGCCTCGCCGAACGCCAGCGAGCGCGCCCTGGTGATCTGCAGCGGATGGCCGGGCGGCAGGATGCCGCGGCCTTGCCCGTTAGCTATCACCGGCAGCTTGAGTTCCTCGGCTGCCTGCCTCGCGGCCAGCTCGGCGCCGCCCATCCACACGTCAGATCCGAGCACCAGCACCGGCCTCGCCGCCGTCGCGACCAGCCTGGCCACTTGCGCGATGGACTCCGGGTCGGGCGCGGTGGCGGGGCCGGGCTCGGCTGCGGGGTTTTCGGTCGGATCGCCGGTACCGAAGAACGCCTCGAGACTCACATCCAGGAACACCGGCCCGCGGTGCGGTGTGGCGGCGAGCCGGAACGCCTCAGCCACTGCCGCGCCAACCCGGCCAGGGGAGTGCTCGGTCCAGGCTCGCTTGGTGACGGGCGCCAGCAGCGGCGGGTGGTCGAGTTCCTGGAGGCTCCCCGACCCCCACCTGGAGTCCGAAGCACGGCCGGCCAGTACGACCACAGGCGAGCCGTTGAAGTGCGCGGTGGTCACCGCGCTGACCCCATTGGTCACGCCGGGACCGGCGGTGAGCACAGCGAGGCCAGGGGACCGGGTCAGGCGTGCTGTGGCCTCGGCGGCGAACACGGCTGTCTGTTCGTGGCGCACGTCGATGATCCGCATCGGCGGGTCGGCTGTGACCGCTCCGTCGTACACCGGGAAGACGTGGCCTCCCGACAGCGTGAACATGACCTCCGCACCGTGCTGCCGCGCGGCCGCTACCGCCTGTGCGCCGCCGTGTACTGCCTTGCCCTGGTCGCTCATGCGTTTCTCCTATGTCAAGCCGCACGCTATCTTGCCCCGGCGCGAACGGACTAGTTTGCGCCGGTTCCTCAGCACCCGGGGGCTTCGAGCGGGACGTCCGCCCTGGTCCCGGAAGCCCGCCAGGTCACGGCAGGCCCGCCCGGCTGCGATGATGGCTACGTGCCGACGCTCACCGATCTTGCCGGCCGGGCCCAGATCCAGCCCAGGGATGTGGAGTGGCTGCACGCACTGGTCTCGGACTGGCAGCTGCTCGCCGACTTGTCGTTCGCTGACCTGGTGCTGTGGGCTCCGCTGCCAGACACGAGCTGGCTGGCGCTGGCGCAGATGCGGCCCACCACGGCGCCGACGGCCCTGCCTGAGGATGTAGTTGGCACGATCAGGCCAGCCAGGGACCGCCAGTTCCTGGTGTCCGCCTACACCGAGCGGCGGATCTGCCGGGAGGGTGACCCGGAGTGGACCAGGGGCGTCCCGGTCCGACACGAGACGATCCCCGTGGTGGCCGAGGACCACGCGATCGCGGTGATTGAGCGCTCGACCAACCTGAGCGCGGCGCGCACGCCGAGCCGATTGGATCTGGCCTACCTCAAGGCGGCCGACGACCTGGCCCAGATGGTGGCCGCAGGCATATTCCCAGGCGTCGGCAAGGAGCCGACGCTGGTACGGTCCCCGAGAGTCGGCGACGGCCTGATGCGGCTGAATCGGTCGGGTGAGGTGACCTACGCGAGCCCCAACGCGCTGTCGGCCTACCGCAGGCTCGGCCTGACGGCTGACCTCGTCGGCAAGCAGCTCGGCCCGCTGACCGCGCGCCTTTTTGTGCACCGGGAGCCCAGGGACAACTCGCTAACGCTCACGGCAAGCGGCCGGGTGCACGCCGAAACCGAGGTGGACGCGAACGGCGCGGTCGTTCAGCTGCGCACGATTCCGCTGGTCGTGGATGGGACGGCAGCCGGGGCGCTGATCCTGCTCAGGGACGTGACCGAGCTGCGGCACCGGGAGCGCGAGCTGCTCACCAAGGATGCGACGATCAGGGAGATACACCACCGGGTGAAGAACAACCTGCAGACGGTGGCCGCGCTGCTCAGGCTGCAGGCACGCAGGCTGCGGGAGCCAGAGGCGAGAGAGGCGCTCGAGGAAGCAGTGCGCCGCGTCGGCTCGATAGCGATCGTCCACGAGACGCTGTCCATGGTGCCGGACGAAGTGGTGGATTTCGATGAGATCTTCGGCCGCGTCGCCATGATGGCCGGTGATGTGTCGGCCGCGGAGACCAGGGTGACACCGACGCTGCTGGGCGAGTTTGGACTGCTGCCTGCCTCTGTCGCTTCACCGCTCGCACTGGTGCTGACCGAACTGCTGCAGAATGCCGTTCAACATGGCCTCAGCCACCCCGCCAACGGGACCGCGGGCTACCTGGAGGTTGCGGCGAAACGGCAGCAGGACCGGCTGGCGGTGACGGTGACAGACAACGGCGTGGGCCTGCCTGGTGACTTCGATCTGGACTCCACGACGAGCCTCGGGCTGCAGATCGTCCGGACGCTCGTGCATACCGAGCTGGGCGGACGGCTGGAGATAACCCCGCACGACGGCGGTGGGACCAGGGTGCTGGTGGAACTGCCGCTATCCGATCCGCTGCCGTCGGCTTCGTGAGACAACAGGCCGCGCGGTCCGGGGCCAGACAGCAGAAAGCTGCGCCGCTGACTAATCGCGGCGCAGCTTGCGCGAGAGAGGGATCCGGCGCGTTGCCGCAGGCTCTCTAGCGCCTACTCGCCCGGGCTGATACTGCTGCTCAGGCGCCCGCCCGTGCGGCGATCCTGCTGCGTCGCTTGACAGCGCGCCGCTCATCTTCGCTAAGTCCGCCCCAGACTCCGGCGTCCTGGCCGCTCTCGAGTGCCCACTGCAGGCAAGGCTCCATCACCTTGCACCGCTGGCACACCTGCTTGGCCTCGTCGATCTGGAGCAGCGCGGGCCCGGTGTTCCCAATCGGGAAGAACAGCTCCGGATCCACGTCACGGCAGGCGGCATGATGACGCCAGTCCATGAATCCCACTCCTCCTTGGCTGCCTTGGACCCTGACCGGGCCCAGATGCTAGGTCTGCTTGTGAACGATTTCACGAGCTATGTTGTCTGTCAGGCTTATCTACGTCGGTGCGGATCTTGACAAAGCTGCTTTGTTGGCCTGAACCACTGGGCCCGGCTATGGTCCGCCCGGGCCTCTGGCAGCTTGCCAAGCGTCCGAAACCAGGCCGCTTTCCTGCCTTGGCATCACCCCGGCTTGGCGCGCGCTAACGCACCGTTCACCAGGTGTGTTACAACCTTCTCAAGCTTGGCCCATCGACCGCAAGAGCCTTGGGCAAAGGTTCGGCAGGATTTCAGTGTCAGATCAGTCACATGGCTGGCATGGGTCCCGTGCCGGACCTGGGCAGACGCCATGATTCGAGTCTGCTATATAACCTTTACGACAGTCTGCGGTGCTTTCAGGAAATTCCGGACCGCCAATTGGGTCTAGCTTAGCGCGCCTAATCCAACTACCCGCAGGGCGCGCGGCACCGACCGAAATCTGACCTCTTCCACTTCGCCCACGTACTCGCCGTCCAGCTGAAAGGCCATGGGCCGGTCGGACTCTACGGTTATCGCTGGCAGGTCGTGCACGGCTATCACGTCGTGGCCGTGCGGTTGCCTGCCGCGCGTGCTGAGCATCTGCGTCAGTGTTCGCAGCGTGCTCAGGGTCTTCAGCCTGCGCAGCGCGAGCAGGTCGAGGCCGGTGTCGAAGCTGGCCCGCGGGCTAGCGTTGACCGGCCGGTCCCGGATGTAGGTCCACGGTGCCGAGTTCGAGACGATGCACAGGTAAGCCCGTTCGGCGATGAGGCTGGCCGGCTCGGCGAAGCTGATGGCAGCAGAACGCCTGTCCGTAACCTGGTAGTACTGGCGGAGGGCCATCCGGCCGAACAGTGCTGGCGAGATTGACCGGCCGTCGCTGCGGCGGCCCTCGACTGCCCGCACGACCTCTGCGTCCAGGCCGAGGCCCGCGTTGAAGGTGAAGTAACGTCCGCCCGCGGCGCCGAGACCGATGCACCGCTCTCGGCCTGCCACGATGTCCTCGATGAGCTGCCCGGCCGCGTCAACCGGATCCGGCGGCAGCCGGAGCGATCGGGTGAACACGTTCGCGTTGCCGCCCGGAAGTGCGGCCAGCGCCGGGAGGCGCGATGCGTCCGGCGGTTCGGAGCCCGCCCCGGCGAGCAGCCCGTTGACCGCCTCGTTCACGGTGCCGTCTCCGCCCAGGGTGATCACCAGGTCATACTTGCCGTCGGCAGCGTCCGCCGCGACCTTAGTGGCGTCGCCCCGGTAACGTGTCTGCACGACCTCTAGGTCAACGACAGAGGCGAGGGCTCGGACGATGACATCCCGGCGCGTCCGGGTCGTGGAGGTGGCGTGTGGGTTCACGATCAAAAGCGCGCGCACGGGGCAAGGTTAGCCGGGCTGGTCGCGGTGCTCACCCGGGGGCCGAATCCCGGAGTCCGGCGAAGGCTCAGACGGAGTCCCAGGTCAGGCCGTCCGCACCGGATCCTGGCGCCCCGGCTGGCTCGGGCAAGCCGTCTCGGCCTGGCGCTGCGGCCGATTCCGGGCAGCGGCAGCAGCCGGATGCCGCTGTTCCATCTCGGCAACGCGATTCGTCCGGGATCGGTGCCCAGCCAGCGCAGGATCCGGCGGCAGGGCCGCGCCCAACCAGGCCTCCTGCGACCGTGCTAGCCGCGGCGGCAGTCGAGGCGGCGGAGGCGCTGGGCGTGCTGATCGCATCGATATTGGCTGGTGTCGACACGCTGGCCGGTCGCTACTACCAACTCGCCGGTGGCCTCGCCATTACCATCATCGGGCTGTGCACCGCCGTATTCATGGCCTTCGTCGCCAGGGGACTGCGTTCTGGCCGGCGTTGGACCCGTACACCGGCCGTGCTGACGCAGCTTTTCGTCGCCGTTATAGCCATCGCGTTGCTTCAGTCCCGCCGCTACAACGACTGGGGCATTCCGCTTATTTTGCTGGCTATCGCGGGATCGGCGATGATATTGGCACCGCCGAGCCTGCGGATGCTCACCCCGGGTCGGCCGGGCGACGACGACGTGAAACCCGGTTCGAATACCGCGAAGTAGGTTATTCGTCGCTTGTCAGGCCTTCGCGCAACTGCGCGAGCGTCCTGGCCAGCAGCCTGGAGACGTGCATCTGCGAGATGCCTAGCTCGGTGGCAATCTGCGACTGCGTCATGTTGCCGAAGAACCTGAGCAGCAGGATTCGCTTCTCCCGCGGCGGAAGTTGCTCGAGCAGGGGCTTCAACGACTCCCGGTACTCGACACCCTCGAGCGCCTCGTCCACCATCCCGAGCGACTCGGCGACGGCTGGCGCGTCGTCGTCGCCGGAGTCTGGCGCGTCGAGGGAGACAGTCGAGTAGGCGTTCGCTGACTCCAGGCCCTCCAGCACGTCCTCCTCGCTCATCTGCAGGTGCTCGGCGAGCTCGCCTACTGTCGGCGCCCTGCCGAGCCGTTGTGCCAGCTCGCTGATGGCCTTGGCCAGCGCGAGCTTCAGCTCCTGCAGGCGGCGTGGCACCCGGACCGCCCAGCCCTTGTCGCGGAAATGGCGCTTGATCTCGCCGACGATCGTGGGAGTGGCGTAGGTGGAGAACTCGACGCCACGGTCCAGGTCGAACCTGTCGATGGACTTGATCAGGCCTATCGTGGCGACCTGGGTCAGATCATCGAGCCACTCGCCCCGGTTCCTGAAGCGGCGGGCCAGGTACTCGACGAGCGGCAGATGCAACTCCACGAGTTCGCTGCGGATCTCCAGCCGCTCGGCGTCGTCCGGTGGCAGCGCGCAGAGCCGCTCGAACAGCTCGCGGGCGTGGCCACGCTCGCGCGGACCGTGATGCGCGGGCGTCTCGTCGTTCAGTTCGTCCCGCAGGTCGTCCTCGTCGTCGAGTTCCAGTACGGACGGCGCGACGCCGTCGGCGTCGTCTGGCGCGGGGGCACCCCTGGCCCGCGCCACCGACATCATGTCGAACTCCTCGGTCAAGGTGACCTCAGCTTCCCCCGTCACACCGACCCCGGATCAGGTCGGCTCTTGCGCAGCACAATGGCAAGCCTGTCGCCTGGACCCACCTCGGCGGCGACGTTACCGGCCAGGGCCGAGAGCACCGTCCAGGCGAATGTCTCGCCCGATGGCGGCCGGGGGTTGAGGCTCGGCACGGACACGGTGACCGTCATCTCGTCTCCGCCGAGCGCGAAGGTGCAGTCGAGGTTGCTGCCCGGGACGGCCTGGCCGAGCAGCATCGCGCAAGCCTCGTCGACGGCGATTCGCAGGTCCTCGATCTCGTCGAGAGTGAAATCGAGCCGCGCGGCCAGGCCCGCAGTAGCCGTCCGCAATACAGACAGGTACGCGCCGTCGGCGGGCATCCGGATGTTGACCTGGTCCTGTGTGCCAGTCTCGGGCGCGGACGCCGTGGCTGTGCCAGTCCTGGGGGACGACCCCCCTTGTCCACTTGCGGTGCCAGTCCGGGGGGACGAGCCTTCGTGCCCGGCTGCGGTGCTAGTCCGGGGAGACGCCTCCCCATGTCCCACCGCGGTGCTGGTCCGGGCGGACGACCCTTCGTGATCCCCGGAATGCGCCTGGCTCGCCTCTTGGCCGGCCACGTCGTCGGGTGCGGCGGTGATCGCCGAGGTCTTCTCCTCCGTCACTCGTGCCTCCCCAGTCGCAGGACTAGCCGACCATGCTACGTACAGCGGCCTCTATCGCAACTTACAGTGACCACCCGACTGCAGCGAAACCGGCACGGCCGTTCCGCGGCCTCGGAAGTGACCGGCCGGCGGACCGCGAGGCGGTCCGCCGGCCGGAACGCTTCGGGTCAGCCCTGCTTGGTCTCCCAGAAGATCTTGCTGATCTCCTCGATCTTGCCAAGCAGTTCGTCTGCCTTGGCCGGGTCAGAGCTGCCCTTCGTGCCTCCTGCGCCGGCCAGCTTGGTGGCTTCGTTGAAGAGCTGGTGCAGGTTCGGATACTTCTCGAAGTGCGGCGGCTTGAAGTAGTCGGTCCACAGCACCCACAAGTGATGCTTGACGAGTTCGGAGCGCTCTTCCTTGATCTGCAGGCAACGCGTGCGGAACTCCGGATCGGAGTTCGCCTGGTATTTCTCGCAGATTGCCTTGACCGACTCGGCCTCGATCCGCGCTTGCGCCGGGTCGTACACGCCACAGGGGAGGTCGCAGTGTGCGTGCACGATAGCCTTCGGCGCGAGGAGACGTGCGAGCAGCCTCATTGATCGCCTTCTCTCATCCGTTAACCACGGTCTGCCAAACCCGACAGTATCGCGTCGGCCATTGCCGAAGGCGGGAGGGATCCGTGCGCCGGGGCCCTGGAAGTGCCGCTGCGGCCATGCGCTGGCCGCTGGCCAGGTTCGCGGTCGCCGAGCGGTCCATGGAGCCGAGCCTGCGGCCAGGCGACTGGTTGCTCGTCTGGCGCGGCTTCCGGGTGGGCAACCCGCCGCGAGTGCGAGCCGGCCAGATTGTGATCGCTCGTCATCCCGGCCGAGCCGACATGCTGGTGATTAAGCGTGCCGTCCGGAGGCATGCCGACGGCTGGTGGCTGGCGTCAGATAACCAGGACGCCGGTGCCGTGGACAGCAGGTCATTCGGTCCGGTACCGCAGGCGGCGATCGAGGGCAGGCTGCTGCTGCGTTACCACAGGGACAGCAAAGCTGAGGCCCCGCCCGAATCGGGCGGGGCCTCAGGGCTCGATGGATAAGTGAGTTACGCGCCCGCAGGCTCAGCCTCGGGGCCGCCGTGTGACGCGCGGGCCGCGGCCTCCTCGTTCGACTGGGCCGACTGGGCCGCCATCAGCCCTTCTATCTCGTCCCTGGGCAGCGCGCTGTTAATCGCCCAGAAGTAGATGACGAGGCTCCAGACGGCGACGATCAGCATGTCGTACCAGAACGGGATCCGGAACGTGTTGTCCGGGCCGAACTGGCCTTGCCAGGAGATGATGCCCATGCCCAGCAGGTAGGCGAAGATCCACGCCGAGCGCTTCCACTCGAGCTTGGGGGCCTCGGGGTTGTCGGCCATGTGCATGAGGATCAGCAGGTAGCCAAGAACTATGGCGATGCCGAGCTTCCAGACGATCAGGAAGCCGGACCAGTAGACGATCATGCTTGCGATGATGAACGCGATTGGCGAAAGCACGCTGGCCACCGGCAACCGGTATGGACGCGGCAGGTCGGGCATCCGCCTGCGGAATGCGCCGAGCGCCAGCGGAGCGCCCGCGTACATCAGCACGCTCGCCGATGTGACCAGGCCGACCAGGGACACCCAGCTCGGGAACGGCACCAGGAAGACCAGGCCGAAGACGAACGCGATGAGCAGGCTGAACCAGGGGATGCCATTCTTGTCGGTCTTGGCGAAGATCGACGGGTAGTACCTGTTCCTGGCCAGACCGTAGCCAACGCGCGAAGTCGAGGTCTGGTACATCATGCCGGTGCCGAATGGCGAGATGAACGCGTCGACCCGGAGCAGGCCGGACAGCCACGCCAGCCCGGCCAGGCCAGCGACGGTCGCGATCGGCCCGCCGACGATGTTGCCGATCGTTGTTGGGCAGGTCCCGGTCGTCGGGCAGAGCAGCGCGCCGAAGCCGTGGTGGAGCAGGCTGGGCTTCATCGCGCCGATGTACACGACCTGGACGCCGACATAAATGACGGTGCCGATCAGGATCGCGCCGATGATCGCTATCGGGAGGTTCTTCTGCGGGTTCTTGATCTCGCCAGCGAGCTGGTCAGCTTGCTCGAAGCCCAGGTAGGCGAACACGATGCCGGCCCCGGGGATCGCGGCGAAGATGTCCTTCCAGGTCACGCCCGTCGGGAAGAAGCCGCCGCCAGCGGAGAAGTTGCTGCTGTGCAGGAAGAACAGCAGCACGATGATGGTCAGGACCGGAATGGCGACCTTCCAGTACGTGATCGCCTGGTTGACCCTGTTGAAGAAGCGCATGGCCAGGAAGTTCAGTGCGGTGAAGATCGCCATCAGGATGATGGTGAACACGAATCCCAGGTGCGTGACGTCCGCAGTGGTCGGGTTGAAGATATGGATGTTGTGCTTGTTAAACCAGTACTGGCCGTACTCCATCACTGCGTAGCACTCGACCGGCGCGACGGTCACCGCCTGCAGCCAGGAAAAGAACCCGAAGGAGATGCCAGCCACCCCGCCGAAGGCCAGGTGCGGGAACCGCGCGGTGCCGCCTGCCACCGGGTACATTCCGCCGAGTTCAGCGTGCACAAGCGCCAGGACGATGACCAGGACACCGGCGATGCACCAGCAAATGATGGCCGCGGGCCCTACGGCGAGGGCGGCAAGGTAGCCGCCGAATAGCCATCCGGAGCCGATGATCGAGGTCTCCGAAGACCACATCGCACCGATCAGGCCCATTTCTCGCTTGAGGCCGACGTCGCCTGGCCTGGTGCCAGTAGTAGTGACAGTCTCAGCTGCCATGATCGAGACCTTCTTTCGGTCTGCATACGGGGGCCATACGGCCCGTGAGTGAGGCTCATGGTAATGATCGACATGGTCGCTGAGAAGAAGTCACTTGGCGTCATTTCGGTAACGCGAGTCACTGCGTCAACGCTGCCGAGTCCCAGTCTGACGCGGCCGTCAGGCGAGTTTGCGCAGGTCAGAACCCTTGGTCACAGCTGGCAACCGGAGTTTGCCCGGCCACCAATGGCGGGCTCGCGGTAAAGAAAACGTAACGCTGGATTCAGCTTGCGGCGGCCGGAGCCTCACCGGTGACCGGCGCAGACTGGCGGCGCAAAGCGCTCACATTGCCCCGCGTGGCGCTGTGCTCAGCGCAATACCGCCTTGAATTACCGGGGCTAGCGTCGATAAACACCCGGTGGCATGACGCGATCGCGCAGACCCCCAGCCTGCTAACGCCGTGCAGCGACACCATCAGCGAGACGCCGATGACCGCACCTGCCGCGTACCGATCCGACACCGAGCCCTGGCTGGCTAGGTGCACGTGCCAGCGCTGATCATCGTGGCTGGACAGCTCCGGATGGATCGGGAACTGGATGAGAAGGGCGTTCAGCCGGTCGACAGCTTCCTTGTCGTGGCCGGTTGCCGCCGCCGTGAACACGGCGCAGAACTCCTCGCGCAAGTACCTGAGCACAGCAACATCGCGCCGTGTCGGCTGCCCGGCGAGGCAGTCGCCGAGTGACGCGGCGCAGTCAGCCGGCGTGCTCAGCGCGTCCGGCTCGCCGCCGGCCCCGGTGGCCGTGTTGGCAAGGCGAACAGCCAGCTCTGCATATGAAGAGAGGTTCAACTACGGTCCTTACCTGCGCGAGTCCCGTCAGGAGGCCGCTTCCCGCATCGAGTATGGCACAGTCCGTGCAGGTCGGCAGGGTGGTCCTTATTACCTAACCAGCGGATTGACCAGCTTGAGGACAATGTCCAGGCCCCTGCGCCGCGCCGGGCGAACGGCCGAGGCGGCGGGTGCCGTCGTTCCCGTAATAATGGCGCCAGTGCCGATCGCGCGGGCGAGTGGCGCTAGGGTCCACACCATGTTCGCAGTCACGGCCGCCAGCTTCGACACCGAGGACCCCATCGCCGGGCTGGCGCTTGGCGAGCACGCCGAGCCCGTGCCGCCGGACGGCTGGACGACGGTCGCTGTCAAGGCCGCCTCGCTCAACCATCACGACGTCTGGTCGCTGCGCGGTATCGGGCTCGCCGCTGACCGGCTGCCGATGATTCT
>JASHTT010000623.1 GCA_030040415.1 Streptosporangiaceae bacterium
GAGCGCGGCATGTCCGCCTACGTGGAACTGCAGGACGCCGAGTTCGAGGCCGAGCCGTTCGGCTACACCGCGACCAGGCACCAGCGCGAGGTCGGCACCGGCTACTTCGACCTGGTCACCTCCGCCATCAACCCGGCCGCGTCGACCACGGCGCTGACCGGGTCCACGGAGAGCGAGCAGTTCGCCGGCGCCGGAGCGCACTGAGGCACGTTCGTTCCTCCCACTGTGCAGCGCTGGGCCGGCTACAGCCTGCCCAGCGCTGCACAGTTACGGCTCACGCATCGCGCAGCCTCAGCACCAGGCCGCCTGCTATCAGAGCGGCTGCGGCCCAGATGGCGAGCACGGCCAGACCGCCCCACGGGCCGATCGGCAGATGACTCATGCCCGTCGTGTTCTGGACCGTCATCCCGGCGCTGGTTGGCGCGTAGCGCTCGATCCGGCGCTGCCAGACCGGGCTGCTGACGAACAGGGCGACGATGGGCGGGAGATAGATCAGGCCTAGCACCGTCCCGATCGCGGCCGCAGAGTCCCGGACAATGACGGTCACCCCGAAGCAGAGCAGGCCGACAAGCGCCAGGTAGAGCACGGAGCCGACAGCGGCCCGCAGGGTGGGTCCGTGCGCCAGCGACAGCAGTGGGAAACCGTGCGCGGCGGTGAAGCCGTTCCCCGGCATCATCTCCCGGCCGGCCAGCAGGCTGCCCGCCACGGCGATGATCGCGGCCGGCAACACCAGGCCGGTCAGCACGGTGGCCTTCGCGGCCAGCACCCCGAACCGCCGCGGCATCGCCGTGAACGTCGTGCGGATCATGCCCGTGCTGTATTCGCTGCTGATAGCTAGCACCGCGAGCATGGCAACCACGGCCTGGCCGGCCAGGACGCCGGTCAGGCTGAGCTTGGTCGTATCCGCAGTGCAGCCAGTTCCGGCCGCGCACCGTGCGGTGGCTATCACCGCCGTGCTGACCGCGACGGTGAGCACGGCGATGGCCGCGACCAGCCAACCGGTCTCCGGCACGGTGCGCACCTTGGTCCACTCTGCCCGCAGCACGGCCAGTCCTTTCCGGGCTCGGCCGGCGGGCAGTGTCGCGTTCCTGCCGGCCGCCGTTGCCTGAGCCATCACGCGTCCCTCCGCCTCAGCAAGTAGGTCGCCAGCGCGAGGGCCACCGCGGCGTACGCGCACAGCACGGCCAGGCCGGCCCACGGCGCGAGTGCGAAGTACTCGGGCGGTCCGTACTGCCCGGCGACCTGCGCGTAGGCCGGCACGCTCTGCTGGATGGCGAACGCTGCGACCGGAGTCACCCGGAACATCCACTCCGACAGCGCCGGCGACCCGAGCACCGAAGTGTCCCCGAGCACGTACGGCACCAAGAACATGACGATGACCGTGGCCACAGCCACCACGCTGCGGCGCAGGATCGTGCCGACGGCCATAGCAAGGACGGCAGCCACCGCCAGCAGAGCGGCGACGCCCACGATCACCTGCACCTGGGTCAGCCAGCTCACCGGCAGGATGTAAATGCCGCGGCTGCGCGATATCGCGCTGCCGGCGATCACCGCCAGCGCGGCGGTCGGCAATCCCAGCACGAAACAGACCAGGCCGATCACGACGGCCTTGGCTGCGAGCATCCGGCCGCGCCGGGGACTGGCTGTCAGCGTGACCCGGATCATGCCGCGCCGGTACTCGGTGGTGATGAACATCGCGCCGATGACCGCGAGGACCAACAGCCCGAAGATCACTGCGACCAGGTGGTCGGCGATGGTGCCGGTGACGAAGTTCGTGTTCGTTCCACCGCCGACGATCGGTGCGATGTCGCCCGTGCCGGTGATCGTGAATCGGCCCCCCGCCTGGTGGAAACCGATGCCCGGCATGCTGTCCATGCGTTCGCTGGAGCCCACGAACTCGCCAGTCCACGCACCTCCCGGCCGCCCGCCGAGCAGGCTGACGTTGTCAAAGACTCCCGTCGCCCGGCTGGGCGATGTCCCGCCGCCGGACTGCGCGTAGGACGGGAAGTTGCCCTGGAAGTACAGCGGCGAAGTCGCGAACATCCCCGCGAGTACGGTCTTCGGCAGCCCTGGCAACTGCACGGACGAGACCTTGATCCAGTGCCGCCCGTCGGCCGAGTCGTACCCGATGATCGTGTCGCCGGACCGGGTCAGCCGCAGCCAGCGCGGGGACGCAGCAGACACCTGACCCGGCAGGCCGGCGATGTCCCCGGTGTAGTCGTACTGCATCCGCACGCCGTGCTGACCGGTCACCATCATCGCGGCGTAGGCCGATCCTGGCTTGCTGCTCTGCTGGATGACGATGCCCGCCTTGGCCCACGGCACGAGCTTGCTTGCCAGGCCGCTTGGCGTGTGCGGGCCGACATATCCCCCCTGCGGCTGGTACTCGCCGGTCAGCGATGTCACCCGGACCGTCAGGCTGCCGTCAGCGGACAACGGCTGCCGGACGTAGTAGAAGCTGTCCAGCACCGCCTCGCCGCTCGGACCGGTCGGCACGGCAGCAGCGCAGGACGCCCTGCAACCGCCACCCACGCCGCCGCCCGCGTCCACCAGGGCGAGCCCAAGACCGTCGATCAGCACCATCGCGAAGATGGCCGCGATGAGCCAGCCGCGCACGGTCCTGAACTTCGTCCACTCCGCGTGCGCGAGCTGCCAGAAGCCGTCCTGCCCGGCCTGCTGCGGAGCGCGGTAGGGCGCGATGGTCGTCATGGCGTTGCCTCCTGCACTGGCTGAGCGCGGAACTCGACCGCGTCCCTGGTCATTTCCATGTAGGCCTCCTCGAGGCTGGCGCGGTGCGCCGAAACCTCGGCGAACGGCACCCCCGCCTCGGTCAGCAGCGTGACCACCCGCTCGGCGGGCAGGCCCCCGACCGACAGCGTGTCGCGGTCCGTGGTAGCGACCGTGCCGCCAGCTTGCGCGAGCACCGTCATCGCCTGGGAGCGTTCCCTCGTCCGCAGCGTGACCCGGTCACCCGATGCGGCCGCGATCAGCTCGGCGACGCTCGTGTCCGCGATGACCCTGCCGCGGCCGGTCACGACCAGGTGGTCGGCGGTGTCCTGCAGCTCGCTCATCAGGTGACTGGACACCAGCACCGCGCGACCCTGCGCCGCCAGCGAGCGCAGGAAGGCCCGCGCCCAGACGATGCCCTCCGGGTCCAGGCCGTTGAACGGCTCGTCCAGCATGAGGATCGGCGGGTCGCCCAGCATCGCCGCAGCGATGCCGAGCCGCTGCCGCATGCCGAGCGAGTACCCGCCCGCCTTGCGCCGCGCCGCTGTGCCGAGGCCAGCCTGCTCGATCACCTCGTCGACCCGCTGGACGGTCATGCCCTGGGAGTGGGCCAGCCAGAGCAGGTGGTTGCGGGCGCTGCGACCGGGCTGCAGAGCGCCCGCGTCCAGCAACGCGCCGATGTGGCTGAGCGGCCGCCGCAGCTTGGCGTACGGCTGGCCGTCGACGAGCGCCGTGCCCTGGTCCGGCGTGTCCAGGCCGAGTATCACGCGCATCGTGGTGGACTTGCCCGCGCCGTTCGGCCCGACGAATCCGGTGACCTTGCCGGGCTGCACGACGAACGACATGCCGTCCAGGGCGACGGTCGAGCCGAACCGCTTGTGCAGTCCGGCGACCTCGATCGTTGCTTCCATGCCAGGAACGGTACGGATCCGAGCGTGCCGCGTCGTCACGCCTGAGCGCGCTCTTGGCGGTCCCGTCTGCAGGGGACGACCGGGAGCGGTGTCCCCCGCGAGAGTGACGGCGGGATGGTCTGCACCGGGGACGCAGTCCTGCCGCGGTGCCGCCACAATGAGTGACGTGGGCCAGGCAGCCGAGTGGGCGGCGGGCGCCGTGCCCGCCGTCCGGCGGGTCGCGGCGGATGCCCGCGCGCCCGTCGCAGCCGCGTGCGTACTCGCCGTGCTGGCCGCTGCCCAGGCCGTCTGGATCGCCGCCAGCGAGCATGCGCACCACTTCGGCGGTCTGCTGCTCGCGGCCGGCTGGCCGCTCAGCCCGATCGTGATCGTGGTGCCGTGCCTGCTCGGCACGCTGCCGCTCGGATTCCTCTGGCAGCGGCCGGCGGTGGCCGCGCTGATCATCTGCGCAGCCAATCTCCTGACCCTGGCCGCTTTCCGGTTGCTGCCGCTCGCCGGGCTGGTCGCGCAGCTGATCGCCGTCTACCGGGTCGGGAGGTACGGTCCCCAGCTACTGGCCGCGCTGGTGGCGCTGCCGTTCCTCGGCCTGGCGCTGGCCAATCCGGGAGCTCAGCCGACCACGGCCACCTGGCCAGGAGCGACACCTCTCGCGATTCTCGCGGCCGCGCTCGGCCCTGCGATGGCCTGCGCCGGCGCGGCGCTGCGGTCCCGCACCGAGGCGATGCAGCGAGCCGCGGCCACCGAGGCGATCGCAAAGACCTTGCTCGAGAACACCGCCCGGGGGGAACGCGCTCGGATCTCCCGCGAGCTGCACGACGTCGTCGCGCATCACGTGTCCATGATCGCCGTACAGGCAGAGACCGCCAGGCTCACCACTGCCGGGATGCCCGCGGCCGGGGCGCAGCGGCTGTCCGCGATCGGCGACACGGCCCGGGCGGCACTGACGGAGATGCGTCGCCTGCTCGGCGTGCTGCGTGAGGACAGCGGTGTCAGCCAAGCCGACCGGCAGCCGCAGCCAGGGCTGGCCCAGCTCATCGAGCTACTCGACGAGACCAGGGACGTGTCCGGCATCGGCGCCAGGCTCATCGTGCACGGCTGGCTTACCGCGCTGGATCCCGGCGTGGAACTGGCGGCCTACCGCATCGTGCAAGAGGCGCTCACCAACGCCCGGCGGCACGCCCCGGGCGCGGCTGTGGACGTCGAGTTGCGCTTCGATGCGGACGCCCTGCACCTGCGCATCCGCGACGACGGGCCGGGCCCACCCGACTGGCAAGCCGAGGCGGTCGGCGCGGCGCAGTTCGGCGGCGGGCACGGCCTGCTCGGCATGCGCGAGCGAGCCGCAGCAGTCGGCGGCGAGCTGACCACCGGTGCAGCGCCCGGCGGCGGCTTCCTGGTCCAGGCCACGCTCCCAGCGGATCCTGCGCGGGTCGCCGCCCGGGATGACACAGCGGGGGCTCCGGGGGTCGCCCCCCGGGACAGCACAGCCAAGGCGGCCAGGTGACCGGACCGCAGGTGCGCATCGTCGTGGCCGACGACCATCAGGTCGTCCGCACCGGCTTCGCCGCGCTTCTCGACACTCAGCCGGACTTCACCGTCGTCGGCACGGCTTCCGACGGCGCCGAGGCGGTCCGAGTCAGCCGCCAGACGGTGCCGGACGTCGTGCTGATGGACGTCCGGATGCCCGGCACCGACGGCATCGAGGCCACCCGGCAACTGGCCGGCGAGGCGGGTGGCCCGCGGATCATCATCCTCACCACCTTCGACCTGGACGAGTACGTCTACGACGCGC
>JASHTT010000624.1 GCA_030040415.1 Streptosporangiaceae bacterium
CCGGGTCAGCTCGGCGAGCAGCACGTCGACTCCCTCATCGACCTCGACGAGCACGACCTCGGTGGCCCGGGTCACCGAGCTGATGGTGTCGGCGCGCAGTAGGTGCCCGCCGTCGATAGCGACCAGCTGGTCGCAGATCTGCTCGATCTCGCCGAGCAGGTGCGAGGCCACCAGCATTGAGATGCCGAACTCCGTGCCGATGCGCGCGATCAGGTCCAGCATCGCTGTCCGGCCGGCCGGGTCGAGGCCGTTGGTTGGCTCGTCAAGCAACAGCAGCCGGGGGTCGCCGACCAGCGCCTGGGCCAGCTTGACCCGCTGCTTCATGCCGGTGGAGTACGTGCCGATCTGCCGGTACCGCTCCTCGTACAGCCCGACGTGCCGGAGCGAGTCCGCGGCGCGCTCCCGCGCCGCCGTCGCCGGCAGGCCTGACATCCGGCCCAGGTGTGTGACCAGTTCGGTCGCGCTCACGTCCGGCGGAAGGCAGTCGTGCTCGGGCATGTAGCCGGTGAGCGTCCTGATCGTGAAGCCCTCGGTGGCGCAGTCGTGGCCGAGCACGGCGGCACGGCCGCTCGTCGGGTCGAGCAGCCCGAGCAGGATCTTGATAAGGGTCGACTTCCCGGCCCCGTTGGCACCGACCAGGCCCGTGATCCCGGGGCCGACGCTCAGGGTCAGCGCGTCGAGCGCCGTGACCGTGGCGCCGTAACGCTTCGTCAGCGAGTCGGCCAGGATCACCGCGCCGCTCGAGGGCTGCGCCAGGGCGCCGCCAGCCGGAACGCCGACTGGCTGGGCGCCACCCGGCTGCGGCCTAGGTTGCGCGATCACTGTTCCTCCGGTCCTTCGCCCGTGCCGCTGCGGCGTGACGGGCTTTGATTGTCACCACACGGCGCTGGCTATCGATGGCCACGCGGCTTGCTGCGTCGCGCCGGACCTGTTTATCAACTGCTGGCCACATCCTCGGCCGCCCTGCACGAGCGTACGCGGGCAACAGCGTGCCAGCCAGCGGCCGCGCTCGGCATCATCCGCCAGGCTGATTCGCGCAGTCCGCAAGGACGACACCGTTACAACATCGTTTAAGTGCGAGCTAGGTCCCGGCTGTAGCCTTGACCTGGGGAGAGGCGGGGGGAGCGAATCCACCAGCGAGACGAGGGACTGCGGTAGTGGCCAACGGGGACTCGCGGGCAGCCCGTCGGTCGGCGGCTACCACCCGAGCGAGCGGTGTTGCCCCGGGAGGCGATCTCCGGAACACCCGGGGAAGTTACCTGCTTCCGCTCATCGCCGGGCTCCTGCTGGTGGCCGTCATCGCCGGTGTCAGCGCCGCCACCCCGAATGCGGTCGGTACTGGCGGGCCGTGGTACCGGGACGCCAGAACGCTGGGACTGGTGCTCGAGGTCGCGCTGGTCCTCCTGTTCGCCGCCGTGTGGACCCTCGGCAGGCGCTCGCCCAGGCGGGGTTACCCGGTGCTTGCGCTCCGCCGCGCGCTGCGGCGGGTCATCGCGTTCGCGATCATCGTGGTGGCGGCCTTGCTGGTCATTAACTCGCTGCACCCGCACTTCGGCACGACGAAGCGTGTCAAGGCAATCATCAAGCCGAAGCGTCTTCGGATGCCGCGCACCCGCCACCCCGTCAAATTCGTCGGAGCACCCTTGCACGCGCCTTGGCTGCCGTACGTCCTGCTGGCTCTCCTTGCCGTCATCGTCGTCGTCGCTGCCTTCGCGATCGCCACCCGCCGCCGGATGCACAGGGCCTTCGCAGCCTTCGACGGCGAGTTCCTCGAGGACGCTGACGAACTGCAGCGCGCCGTGGAGTCCGGCCGGTCCGCGCTGCGCGATGTAGACGACGCAAGGGCGGCCATCATCGCGTGCTACCTGGCCATGGAAGGAAGCCTGGAGGGGGCCGGAACGGCCAGGGCGGCCGCCGAGACGCCGGACGAACTGCTCGAGCGAGCCGTGGCAGTCGGCCTGGTGCACGGCGCCGCGGCGCGGCGCCTCACGACGTTGTTCTACGAGGCCAGGTACTCAACGCACCCGCTCCCGCCCAGCGCGCGGGACAGCGCCAGGCAGGCGCTCGACGAGCTGTCGGCCGAACTGGCCGGCCGGCCAGTCCACGCCGGGCAGGTTCCATGACCGCCGCCGGGCCGACCGGGCACGCGAGACAGCGCACCCGGACAAGTGGCAGCCGCGATGCCCAGCGACCAGATGGTCATCCCGGCGGCAAGCAGGCTGCCGACGGCTGGCAGGGCAGCATTCCCGAGCTGGTGATCTGGTGCCTGCTCGTGTTCCTCAGCTGTGCCGCCGTCTACGGCTACGCAGGCGCCGGGGCCGCGGCGATCGCACTGGTCGTCTGGGCGGCTGTCATCATCGGGCTCCTGCGCGTGCTGCTGCCGCCTGCGACTCCACCGCTCTCTCCTTACCAGCCAGACTGGGAGGCCGGGCAGCGATCGGGCCAGACCAGCTTCATCGGCTTCTGGCGGAAACGCGGAGCGCTCAACGACGCGACAGCCAGCATGGCCAGTTACGACCTGGAGCTGCGACCAACCCTGCAGCACCTGCTCGCGGCCAGGCTCGCCGAGCGGCATGGCATCAGCTTGTACGCCGACCCGGACGCCGCGCGGCGGCTGCTCCTGCGTACCGAGCGAGAGCAGGATCTGTGGCCCTGGCTTGACCCGCGGCGGCCAGCGCACACCGGGCAGACCCAGCGCGGTATCCCGCCCCGGACACTTGCCGCAATCCTCGATCGACTGGAGCGACTGTGACAGAGCTGACTCGCACGCCCGGCCAGACCGCAGAGCGCTGCGCTGCCGTGCTCACGGAGATAGAACGCGCGGTCGTCGGCCATCGCCGGACCCTGGAACTCGTGCTGATCGGCATCCTGGCCGGCGGCCATGTGCTGCTCGAAGACCTGCCCGGCCTCGGCAAGACCCTGATCGCCCGGTCGTTCGCGACCACGCTCGGGCTCGATTTCGCCCGCATCCAGTTCACGCCCGACCTGCTGCCGTCCGATGTCGTAGGTGCCCCGCTCTACGACCAGCGCACCGGCGAGATGGTCTTCCGTCCGGGTCCGGTGTTCACCCAGCTGCTGCTGGCCGACGAGATCAACAGGACCCCGCCCAAGACCCAGGCGGCCCTGCTGGAAGCCATGGGCGAGGGCCAGGTCAGCATGGACGGCGTCACCCGGAAGCTGCCGCAGCCTTTCGTGGTACTGGCCACGGACAACCCGATCGAGTACGAGGGGACCTACGAGCTGCCAGAGGCACAGCTCGACAGGTTCCTCATGCGGTTGCGCCTCGGCTACCTGCCGAGCGAGGACGA
>JASHTT010000625.1 GCA_030040415.1 Streptosporangiaceae bacterium
CGCCGTGTTCTTGGCCAGGATCGTGATGCCCTTCTCGCGCTCCAGGTCGCCTGAGTCCAGCACCCGCTCGGCCACCTGCGCGCCCGCCCGGAAGGCACCGGACTGCCAGAGCATGGCATCAACGAGCGTGGTCTTTCCGTGGTCAACGTGGGCCACGATGGCCACGTTCCGCAGGTCGTCACGGGTCGCGAGATGGCCGTCTGGCATCGTGGCGGACGCGAGGCCGGATGGCGCGGTATTGGCAGGCATGCCGACATGCTCCGGGATGAAGGTGGGCTGCGCCGCGATTGCGGCTCACTGGCAATTCTAGTCGGTACCGGACGCATCTCCGGTGAGGCCGGCGGCCGACCGCGGCGCGAACACGGTTTCCCGAACCGCACGACGCGCGCCGCCAGCCCACCGAAGCCCTGCGGCGCAGAATGGTTCGTGATCGTGAATAATATATCGAAAATCCGTTCGACTAGCGGTAGGCTGGTGTCGTGGTAGCTGGATACGTGCCGACGGGCTGGCCGGACGGCGTGCACCCGCCCGGCAGCGAGGGTTTCGAGCAGACCGCCGTCGGCTGGCTGCTAGACGTCGTACCGCCCGATTACCGGCTGCACGGCGTACTCGTCCGGCACCCCATTGCGCTCGCCACCCTGGCCGCGCACCACGTCGCGGCCTGCATCGAAGGGGCACGGAAGGGCTACCGGTGCGCGCGGGCCGAGCTAGGCAAGGATCTGCCGCCGAGCGGGCTCGTAGCGGTGCTGGCGGCGTACAAGACCGAAGGCGAGCGACTGGTCGCGACTGGGAAAGCCGTGGACCTGGTCAGCCGCGCGCTGCGCGGCGAAACCTTCGTGCCGCAGCTCGCAGGATCGCGCGATGCCAGATCCCTCGGCGCCGGGACGCACCGCGGCCCGGCCGCCGGGCCCGGAGCCGCTACGCACCGCGGCCCGGCTACCGGACCCGCAGCCGCTCGATGACGGGCGCGAACGTCAGCATGTATGGCTCGTGGACGGTGATGAACGAGAACCCCCACCGCTCGCGACTGTGCCGCAGCTGCGCCGCGATCTCCTCGATGGTGCCGATCAGTAAATAGGGAGTACTCAGCACGTCCTCGACGGTCATGACAGCGCGCTCATCGGTCGCGCCCGCGTGCTCGGCGAAGTTCCGGCTCTCGGCGGCCACCTCCTCCGCTGCAGCACGCCGGTCGTCGGTGACAACGACGCGCTGGACAAGGAGATGCCACTCGACATCGTCCGCCCTTGGCCCCGCGCAGCCGCGTGCGTAGGCCATCCGCTCGTCTGTCTCAGCCGCGGTCGCCAGCCGGAGCGTCCCCGGCGGCTTGCCCTTGACCTGGTAGGTACCGGCAACACCGATGATCTGCGCGTGCCCGCCGGCGATCTCGAGCACCGCGTCACCAGTGCCGCCGATCAACAGCGGCGGGCCGAACCCGCCGAATCCGGCCCGCTGTACTGGCTTGGGAGAGGACCGACCGGCCCGCCGCTGGGCCAGCTCTGTGCTGAAGTATCGCTCCAGCTCACTTACCGTCGTGCGGAGCCGCGCCGCTCTCTGCCCGGCCGCGAGCCACTCGACTCCCGCCTCGTCGAACTCCCACTTCATGTGACCGCTGCCGAGGCCGACGTCCAGTCGGCCGTCGGTCAGGATGTCTGCGGTGGCGATCTCCCTCGCCAGCAGCGCCGGATTCCAGAAGCACACGTTGAGCACCAGGGTCCCCACCCGGAGCCTGTCCGTCGCCTCGGCCGCGGCGATCAGCAGCTGGAAGGGCGCAGGTATGCCAAGGTGGTCGGCCGCGAAGACCGCGTCGTAGCCGTACCGCTCGGCCTCGCGGCACTCGTCGACGAATGCTCGCCTGCTCGTGACGCCGAAGATGTTGAACGAGAACCGGAAGTCGCGCATGTTCACACCATCTCGCGACCCGGCGGGCGCGGCGACCATCTCTGCTCACGGAATATCGCCCGGTCGACCTGCCATCGAGCCGAGTCGTAGATGCGGGTCGTCATAACTTGAGGCTTTTTCCATAAATACGGCTAAAAAAGCCCTAAAGCGAACGCCCCCTCGCTAGCCGATGTCCGCAGGCAGCACGACGACCGGCGGCTGCCAGCCGGTCCCGGCCACATACTCCTTGATCACCTTCGCCGGAACACCGCCGACGACCGCGTAATCGGGCACCGGGCCGCGCACGACGGCACCGGCGGCCACGACCGCGTTCCGGCCGATGTCCGCGCCCGGCAGGATTATCGACCCGGTGCCGAGCCAGCTTCCCGCGCCGATCCGGACGCTCCCGTTCACCGGCCACTGCCGCCCGACAGGAACGTCAACGTCCGCGTAGCTGTGATTCTGGTCGGTGATGTAGACATAGGGCCCGGTGAACACGTCGTCGCCGATCTCGATCGAGTGGTGCGCCACGATGTGGCTGCCTCGGCCGATCACGCAGTTGTCGCCGACCCGCAGCACCACGTCAGGCCCGAGGTCCAGACCAGGTGCCATGCCCGCGCAGATCGTCACCTGCTCCGCGATCATCGTCCTGTCACCGATCTCGATCCAGCGCTCGCCATACACCGAGCCGGTCGGGAACGCCATCAGCGAGCCGGGGCCGAAGGCTGCGAAGCGCTGGCCGGCCGCCGATTCGGCGGTGACAGTGCCCGCCTGCTGCAGGCGCCGCCATCCTGCCTGGATGGCGTTGGCCACCAGGGCACGCCGCCGCCGGCCGAGATCGTCTTTGCGCGTCATGGCGGATAACGTACAGCGCGCGGCCGCCGACGGCGCGGCGCGGACGTGTCAGGCCTGCTCAGTCGTGGCCGCGAGCTGACCGCACGCGCCGTCGATCTGGGTCCCCCTGGTGTCCCGCACGGTTACCGGGATACCGCGCGCGGCCAGCCTGGCGAGGAATTCGGCAGCCACCCCCGGATCCGAAGCGGTCCACCTCGACCCAGGTGTGGGGTTCAGCGGGATCAGGTTGACGTGCGCCAGCCGGCCGGCCAGCAGGGCTGCCAGCGCGTCGGCCCGCCAGGCCTGGTCGTTGACATCGCGGATCATCGCGTACTCGATGGACACCCGGCGCCCGGTCGCCGCCGCGTATCCCCACGCGGCATCGAGCACCTCGGTCACCTTCCACCGCCGGTTCACCGGCACGAGCTCGTCACGGAGCAAGTCATCGGGCGCGTGCAGCGAAACTGCCAGCCGCACGGACAAGCCCTCGGCAGCTAGCCGGTTTATAGCGGGAACGAGTCCGACCGTCGACACTGTGACCGAACGCTGCGAGATACCAAGGCCGGCCGGCGCAGGATCGGTGATCCTGCGCACCGCGGCCAGGACGCTCGTGTAGTTCGCCAGCGGCTCGCCCATGCCCATGAAGACCACGTTGGAGACCCGGCCCGAGCCGCCCGGGACGAGCCCGGCGGCCATCGCCCGGGCCCCAGCGAATACCTGATGCACGATCTCTGCAGCAGACAGGTTCCTGGTCAGCCCGAGCTGGCCGGTCGCGCAGAACGGGCAGGCCATCCCGCAGCCCGCCTGTGACGAGACGCACATCGTCACCCGGTCCGGGTAGCGCATGAGCACGGACTCCACGAGCGCGCCGTCGAACGCCCGCCACAGCGTCTTGCGCGTAGTGCCACCGTCACATGACTGCTCGCGCTGCGCGGTCAGCAACGGCGGCAGCAGCGCCGCGGTCAGCGCCGCGCGGTCAGCCGCAGGCAGGTCCGTCATCTGCGCCGGGTCGTCGGTAAGGCGGCCGAAGTAGTGCCTGGCCAGCTGGTCTGCGCGGAACGAGGGCTGGCCGAGCTCGGTCACCGCAGCGCGCCGCGCCGCCGGATCGAGGTCCGCCAGGTGCCGAGGCGGCCGGGCGCGGCCAGGGCGTACCGGGGCCAGGCCAATGGGCAAGGCCGGGCTCGCCACGCCGATCGCCTCCCTCTCGCCGTCGCCAACGCCGATGCTGCGCCCCGTGCTAACCCGACCGCGCTCAGGCGACGCGAAAACTATCTCCCCGCATGTGCGCGTGACCTGCAGAAAGTCGGTAGATTTCAGTACGTGCCGACGTTGCGCAGAACCAGCCAGGGCCCCAGGGACGCGAGCCAGGGCTCCAGAATATCCGCCGAGCCCGGCCGCCCAGCCGTGCTGCTCGACAGCGTGAGTCCCTACGGGAGCCGCCGGGTCGTGGTCGAGTATGACGGAACGACCACCTCGGCGTACCTGCATGACAAGCAGGGCGCCATCGCAGCCACCTGGATTGCCAACCACCGGCCTGCCCCCGACACGGTCGACGTTGCGAGGCTGCGGTCCGGCGTGGCGCCGGAGATGCCCGCAGAGCATACGAAGCACCCAGAAGGCAGGGACCTGT
>JASHTT010000626.1 GCA_030040415.1 Streptosporangiaceae bacterium
CCAGCGGCGCCGACCCGCGGCGGATGCGTCCGCCGATCCAGCGGTGCTGACCCGCGGCGCATGCGTTCCCCGGGCCCGCGGAGCTAGCCCAGCGACGCGCGCCGACGGCTGACCCGCTGCTGCCAGCGCGCAACCCGCTGGTCGGCACGGATCTGCCTGACCACGTTGCGGCCCGGGATGCCGGTCACGCCGCCGCCGCCGTGGGTGGCCGACCCGGCCTGGTACAGGCCGCGGATCGGCGTGCGCAGGTCCGCGTAGCCGGCCGCGGGACGGGCGTGGAACATCTGGCCGAGGGTCAGCTCGCCGTGGAAGATATTGCCGCCCACCAGGCCGTACTCCTCCTGCATCGTGTGCGGCCCGATGACCTGGCGGTGCAGCACCGAACTGGTGAAGCCCGGCGCGATCGTCTCCATCCGCGCGACCACCCGGTCGGCATACGCCTCGAGTTCGCCCTCGTCCTGCGCGTCGGCGTAGGAGCACGGCACCCACTGGGTGAACATCGACATCACGTGCTTCCCGGCCGGCGCCAGCGAGTCGTCGAACACGCTCGGGATGCACACGTCGGCGAACGGCCGCGCCGACGGCTTGCCGGACACTGCCTCCTGAAACGCGTTCTCGATGTCGTCGAGGCTCTCGGCGAGCACGATCGTGCCGCCGTGCACCTGCGGATCGAACCCGGGATGGCTGGCGAACACCGGCAGCCGGTCCAGCGCCAGGTTGATCTTGACGGTGCCGCTGCGGGTTTGCCACCGGCGGACGTCGTCGACGAAGGCTGGCGGTAGCACGCCGGGATCGATCATTTCCAGGAACGCGAGTTTCGGGTGAACTGTCGTCACGACGATCCCGGCGTCAACCTCTTCGCCGGATTCCAGCGTGACGCCGGCGACCTGGCCGCCCGGCCCGGTCCGGATCCGGGCCACCGGCGCCCCGGTGCGGACCTCGGCACCGAACGAGCGGGCCGCGCTGGCCAGTGCCTGGCTCACCCCGCCCATGCCGCCGCGCGGGAATCCCCACGCCCCGGCGTGCCCGTCCAGGTCGCCGATGTGGTGGTGCAGCATCACGTACGCGGTCCCGGCCGACCGGGGGCCCGCCCAGGTGCCGATCACGCCAGAGACCGACAGCACACCGCGCATGGCGTCTGACTCGAAGTAGGCGTCCAGCAGGTCGGCGATGCTGCCGGTGAGCAGCCGGGTGACGTCCACGGTGCCGCGAGCGTCGAGCTTGCGCAGGTGCCGGAGCAGCATGACCTGGCGGGCCAGGTCACCCGGCCGGCGCGAGCCGAGCCGTGGCGGGATCTCGTCCAGCATCGGCCCGAGCACCCGGGCGATCCCGGCAAGATGCGCCTCATAGGCCGGGTAGGCCGCGGCGTCGGCAGCGGAGAACTTCGCGATCTCTTTGCGCCTCGCAACCGGGTCCTCCGGCAGCCGCAGGTAACTGCCGTCCGCACGCGGGGCGAAGTACGGCCCCTGCGGGTACACGTGGTAGCCGTGCCTGTCCAGCTGAAGGTCGGTGACCAGGTCCGGCGGCAACAGCGACACCACGTAGGACAGCGACGTCACCAGGAAATCCGGTCCGAACGGGCGCTCGCTGACGGCGGCGCCGCCGACCACGTCCCGGCGTTCGCAGACCAGTACGTCCTGTCCTTCTTTGGCCAGGTACGCGGCGGCGACTAGCCCGTTGTGCCCGCCGCCGACCACGACGACGTCACGACGACGCGAACTCACGATGACACCTCCAGCGGGAAGAAACACGCGTGCGACCGGCCGTCCGGCCCCGTGATCACCGGCGGTCGCTCGGTCCGGCAGCGCTCCCGGGCCGCCGGGCACCTGTCGGCGAACACGCAGCACCGGCCGGTCATTGTCCCGGCCGCGCGGGCAGCGGCCGGGTCCCCATCTTGCGCCGTGCCGAGGACAGCAGGATCGCCAGGCAAGGCCCCGCCACCCCCGCCAGACGGCCTGGCCAGGCGCCGCCCGGCCGGATGGTCAACCGGCACCGCGTCGTGCAGCGCCTTGGTGTAATGGTGCAACGGCCGGGCGCGGACCAGCTCAGCCGGCCCGGACTCGACCACGCGGCCCCGGTACATCACGACAAGCGTGTCGGCGACGCGGCCGATCAGGTCTAGGTCGTGGCTGACGAACAACACCGACAGGTCCCTGCTGCGCTTGGCCTCCAGCAGCAGGTTGACGATCTGCGCCTGCACGGACACGTCCAGGCTGGATGTCGGCTCGTCGCAGATCAGCACCGAGGGATCGGTCACCAGGGCCCGCGCGATCGCGATCCGCTGCCGGCCGCCGCCGGAGTACCGCGCCGGGTAGCTGTCCAGTGGGGCACCGGCCAGCCCGACAGAGCCCAGCAGGTCAGCGATCCGCTGGTCGCCGCCGGCGCTGCGGATCCGGTGCACGCGCAGCGGCTCGGACACTATGTCCTTCAGGCGAAGCCGGGGGTCGAGCGAGTCGTAGGAGTCCTGCAGCACGAACCCGACCTTGCGGCGCAACGGCCGCAGCCGACGCCTGCTGCGCGGATACGGCTGCCCATTGAACTCGATCCGGCCCGCCGACGGTCGCTCCAGGCCGAGCGCCAGCCGTACGCAGGTGCTCTTGCCCGAGCCGGACTCGCCGACGAGACCAAGGGTGTGGCCCCGGTGCAACGCGAAGCTGACCTGGTCAAGGGCGGCCAGGCCGCGGTAGAACTTGCTCACCGTCTCGAACCCGAGTACGGGACCCCCATCGGCCGCGACCGGCAACCGGGCTGGCGCCGTGACGGTCATGCGGTCACCTCCTGCCCGTTTCTCGTCACCGCGCCGATCCCGCCGGCCCTCTCGTTCCCGCTAGCACGGTCGTTACCGGCTGCACGGGCGTTCCCCTGATGATGGCAAGCGACCAGCGACGCGGACCCGTCGGCATCATCTCCGCGGGCCGGCGTCAGCACCGGGGCCT
>JASHTT010000627.1 GCA_030040415.1 Streptosporangiaceae bacterium
CCCGACCCGTCCAGCCAGATCGTCTGCTCGGTCGGCGGCAACGTGGCGGAGAACTCCGGTGGCGCGCACTGCCTCAAGCACGGCTTCACGACCCACCACGTGACCGGCCTGGAGGTGGTGACGCCGCAAGGCGAGCTGACCTGGCTGGGCGACGGCACCGGCGCTTCGCCCGGCTACGACCTCGTGGGCGCGTTCACCGGCTCGGAGGGCACGCTCGGCATCGTTACCAAGATCGTGGTGAAGCTGACCCCGATCCCGGAAGCGGTCACCACGTTGCTCGCCGCGTTCAACTCCATGGGCGAGGGCGGTGCCGCGGTCAGCGCGATCATCGGCTCGGGCATCCTGCCCGCCGCGATCGAGATGATGGATGCGCTGGCCATCGAGGCCGCCGAGGCGGCCGTGGCCTGCCGCTACCCCGACGGCGCGGGCGCCGTGCTGGTGGTGGAGCTGGACGGCCCGGAATCCGACGTGGCCAGGGAGACCGCCGCGGTGCGCGCCATCTGCGAGGCAGAGGGATCCTACGAGATCAGGGCGGCCCGCGACGCGGCCGAGCGGGCGGCGATCTGGAAGGGCCGCAAGTCGGCGTTCGCGGCGGTCGGCCGGATCAGCCCCGCCTACATCGTGCAGGACGGCGTCGTCCCGCGGACCGCGCTGCCGCAGGTTCTTGACAAGATCAGCGAGCTGTCGGCCGCGACCGGCATCCGGGTCGCGAACGTGTTCCACGCGGGCGACGGAAACCTGCACCCGCTCGTGCTGTTCGACGACAACGTGCCGGGTGAGCAGGAGGCGGCGGAGAAGCTGTCCGGGCAGATCCTCGATCTGTGCATCGAGCACGGCGGGTCGATCACCGGTGAGCACGGCGTCGGCGTGGACAAGTCCCGCTACATGCCCAAGATGTTCGGTGCCGACGACCTCGACACCATGCAACTGCTCCGGTGCGCGTTCGATCCGGCCGGCCTGTGCAACCCCGGCAAGGTTTTCCCGACACCGCGCCTGTGCGGCGAGGTGCCGGGCGTGCGCCGCGCTCCGCACCCGCTCGTCGCATCCGGCATTGCCGACCAATTCTGACGCCGACCGACAGGACAGCCTCGAGTCAAGATGACAGCGCCCAGTGCTCGCCCGGAGCACGACCCTAGGACCCCCGCCAGCATTCCGGCGGAACTCGCCGGCGCCTGCGCGGTGACGGTGGCCGGCGACGCGGACGCCGTCGGCGGAACCCCAGCCCGTTTTGTCGCGGTGCCGACCTCGACGCAGGAAGCCGCCGCCGTGCTGACCGGCGCGGCAAGCCTCGGCCTCACCGTGCTGCCTCGCGGTGCCGGCAGCAAGCTCGGCTGGGGCATCCCCCCGGCGAGCTGTGACCTGATCGTCGACACCGGCAGGCTGGACCAGGTGATCTCGCACGCCGCGGGCGATCTCGTGGTCAGCGTTCAGGCCGGCGTCCAGCTCGCCGACCTGGCCAAGCTGCTGGAGGCGGCGGGCCAGCGCCTTGCGCTCGACCCGCCGGGCGGCGGCACGATCGGCGGCCTGGTCGCGACGAACGCGGCCGGCCCGCTGCGGTTCCGTTACGGCGCCCCGCGCGACCTGCTGATCGGCATCACCGTCGTCCGCGCCGACGGGACAGTCGCCCACTCCGGCGGCAAGGTCGTGAAGAACGTGGCGGGCTACGACCTCGGCAAATTGTTCGCCGGCTCCTTCGGCACCCTCGGCCTCATCACGGAAGCAACCTTCCGGCTGCACCCACTGCCGGCTGCCGCGTCCGTCGTCACGACCGAGTTCGCCGACGCCGACTCGGCCGCAACGGCCGCCCTCGCCGCAGCGCGTTCACCCCTGGCCCCAGCAGCGATCGAGCTCGACTGGCCCAGCGCCGCGGCCCAAATAACCGTGGCCGTGCTGCTAGAAGGCGACGAGCCCAGCGTGGCCGAGCGAACTGCACGGGCCGAGTCCCTCCTGTCGGACCAGCGTGGGGCTGGCCGTCCGTCGGCCGGCCCGTTCCCGTCTTTCTGGGGCCGGCCGACGGACGCCAGCCCCACGCGCCCGGTCACGTCCCTGAGAGTCACCTTCTGGCCGGGTCAGCTAGCAGCGGTCCTCAGAGCAGTCCGAACGGCCGCGAACGGGCAGAACCTCGACCCCCACATCGGCGGCTCGGCGGCAGCCGGAATCCTGTACGTGCACGCCGCAGGCGATGCGCGCGCGATCACGGAGTTCGTCATTGCGCTGCGGTCCGGACTGGCGACGCTGCCACCCCCAGCGAACGGCACCTGGCCCGCGGCGAGCACCAGCGCTGTTGTCGTATCCGCGCCGCCGGAGGTGAGGACCGAGGTGGACATGTGGGGACCGGTACCGGCCCTCCCGCTGATGCGCGCCGTCAAGGATCAGTTCGACCCTGGCTACAAGATGGCGCCAGGCCGGGGCCCGGGTGGCATCTGATGACTGCGATCGACCCGAGCGGCGAACTGCGCGAGGCGGCGGGAGACTGCGTGCACTGCGGCTTCTGCCTGGCAGCGTGCCCGACGTACCAGCTGTGGGGCGAGGAGATGGACTCGCCGCGCGGCCGCATCCACCTGATCACCCAGATCCTCGACGGCGCGGAAGGCGGCACCGCCGCCCTCACTCACTTTGACAGGTGCCTTGGCTGCATGGCCTGCATGCCAGCCTGCCCGTCGGGAGTGCAGTACGACAAGCTGATCGAGGCAGCGCGCAGCTGGAGCGAGGAACCGCCTGCGCCGAGCGGCGAATCAGCCCGCGGAGCCGGCACCCCGGCGCCGCTGCCGGCCCGCTCACGCCGCGAGCGCGCGGTGCGAGCGGCGATATTTGCCACGTTCCCTTATCCGCGCCGTCTGCGAGCGGTACTCGCACCGCTCCGCGCCGCCCAGCTGACCAGGCTGGACTCCAGGATCGCCCGCAGCAAGCTGGTCAGGCGGCTGGTGCCCGAGGCCGCCGCCGCGCTCGCCGTGGCGCCGTCCGCGTGGGGAGTGCGCGAGGAGTCGGTCCCTGAGCTTGTCGCGGCCCGCGGCGAGCGGCGGGCACGGGTCGGCTTGCTGACCGGCTGCGTGCAGCAGGTGTTTTTCCCGCAGGTCAACGCCGCCACCGCGCGCGTGCTCGCGGCCGAGGGCTGCGACGTGATCGTGCCGCCGGGTCAGGGCTGCTGCGGCGCCCTATCGCTGCACGGCGGCAGGCGCGCCGAGGCCGCCGCGTTCGCCAGGAAGGTGATCGAGACGTTCGAGCAGGCCGGCGTCGATGCGGTCGTGGTCAACGCGGCTGGCTGCGGCTCGGCGATGAAGGACTACGCCCACCTGCTCGCGGACGACCCGGAGTGGGCCAGCCGCGCCGACGCCATGGCCGCCAAGGTCCGGGACTTCAGCGAGTTCCTCGCCGGACTCGGCCCGGTCGCCACCAGGCATGAGCTGCCGGCAACCATCGCCTACCAGGACGCCTGCCACCTCGCCCAGGCGCAGCGCGTCACCGAACAGCCCCGTGCGCTGCTGCGGGCCATCCCCGGCGTCAGCCTCGTCGAGATCGGCGACGGTGGCACCTGCTGCGGCTCGGCGGGCATCTACAACCTGGTGCAGCCGGAGGCCGCTGCGGAGCTTGGCGCGCGCAAGGCCAGCGCCGTCCGGGCCACCGGCGCCGATCTGCTGGTCTCGGCCAACCCGGGCTGCTCCATGCAGATCGGCAAGGCGCTGGCGGGGCACGGCCACTCGATCCAGGTAGCACACATCGCTGAGGTCATCGACGCCTCCATCCGGTCGCGCCCGGCCAGTTCCCTGTTGCACGCAGACGGCGCGGGCAGCCTGCCAGCCGCCGGAACGCCGACCGGCTAGCGGAAGGCGCGGCTAGCGGAAGGCGCGGCCAGCGCGGGCCGTTGCTGGCACGATGTGCTGGTGACAGAGGCAGAACGCACCGCGCTCGAGTACGACGCGATGGCCGTGCAGTACGCAGCGGAGAACGCGGAGAGCGCGCACAACGCGTACTACGAACGCCCCGCTACGCTCGCGCTGCTCGGGGATGTTCACGGGCTGCGCGTGCTAGACGCTGGCTGCGGCGCCGGCGCGCTCACCGTTGCGCTGGCCGCCCAGGGGGCCGTCGTGACCGGATTCGACATCAGCCCGGCGATGCTGGAGCTTGCCAGGCAGGCCGTGGGTGAGCGCGCCGAACTGCTGGTCGCCGACCTCGCCGCGCCGCTGTCGTTCGCCGCCGACGGCAGCTTCGACGTCGTCGTGGCCTCGCTTGTCATGCACTATGTCCGTGACTGGGAGCCGGTGCTGCGCGAGTTCCGCCGCGTGCTGGGACCGGACGGCGCCGTCGTCTTCTCCACCCACCACCCGGCGATGGACTGGCAACTACACTCGCCAGCGGACTACTTCGCGATCAGCCACGTGACCGAGATCTGGGAGATGGGATCCGGCGGGTACGAGGTCAGCTTCTGGCGACGACCGCTGACCGCGATGTGCGAGGCCATAGCGGCGGCCGGGTTCGTGATCGAGCGCCTCACCGAGCCTTGGCCACTGCCCGAGCTTGCCGACCGTGACCCGGCTGCCTACCACAAGATCCGCACCCAGCCACGGTTCCTGTTCTTCCGGCTGCGCCCGATAGGCTAATCGGCGTGGATCGGGACGAACAGGTACTTCACGGGTCATCGTTTGGTGCGGCGGCCGCCGCCTATGCCGAGCACCGGCCCGACTACTCGCAGGACGCCGTGCGCTGGGCGGTCGAGACAGCCCCTGGCCCGCGGATCCTCGACCTCGGGGCAGGCACCGGCAAGCTCACCGGCATGCTGATCGAGCTTGGACTGGACGTCACCGCTGTGGAGCCCGACCCAGCGATGCTGGCGCAGTTGCGGCACTTGCTGCCGTCGGCCCATGCGCTGGCGGGCAGCGCCGAG
>JASHTT010000628.1 GCA_030040415.1 Streptosporangiaceae bacterium
TCGACGACCACGTCAACGCCCAGTTCGCCCCAGGGCAGTTCGGCCGGGTCCCGCTCGGCGAACATCTTGATCGTGTGGTCGCCCGCCCTGATCGCGTCGCCATCGACTGCCACATCCACGTCCAGCGTGCCGAGCAGCGTGTCGTACTTCAGCAGGTGCGCGAAGGTCTGGAGGTCGCCCAGGTCGTTGGCCGCGACAATGTCGATGTCGCCGCCCGCGCCCGCGTGCACGGCGCGCCAGAAATTCCGCCCGATCCGGCCGAAACCGTTGATCCCCACCCGCACAGTCACCTCAGCACCCCTTCGGTCAGCTTGGTGCCGGCCCTTTACGCCGCCAGGTCCGCCGTCCCGAACATTACCGGACCTATCTCCTATGCTGGCAGGCGACATCGATCGAGGCGAAGACGAGGCATGTCGTTGCTCAACGCGGGCCTGCGGGCGTTCCGGGGGTCATCATCCGGGCCAGCGCCGCGCCCGCGCACCTCGGCGGGCGGCGGGCTGACTAGTCTCGTGGCGATAGGGGCCTGCATCGGCATCGCGGTCGCTGGGGCCCTGCTCTGGGGCCTGGTCGCGATGCTGTTCAGGACGCAGCTGCCGCTGATCGGCCTCGTGATCGGTGGCGGCGTCGGGCTCGCGGTGGCCCGCTTCCGCGGTGCGCACTGGCCGACGGTGGCAGCAGGCGCGGTCATCGCTGTGGCCGGCTGCGCGCTCGGCACGCTGCTGGCGATCGTCTTCGTGCTGCTGCACTCGGGCATCAGCCTGTCGTTCGTCCTTGGCCACATCGCCGGGCCGATGGGTGTGCTGCACTATTACCCGAGCTCCGTCGGCGTGCTCGGCCTGGTGTTCTGGGCAGGGGCCGCGTTCCTGGCGATCAGGATCCCGCTGCGCCGCCGCTAACCGGCCGGTGCTAACCGGCCGGTGCTATGGCAGCAGCATCTCTGCGCTGAGGGTCGCCTCGGTCGTCGGGATGCCCAGCTCCATAGCGCGCCGGTCGGCGAGCGCCAGCAGCCGCCTGATCCGGCCGGCTATCGCGTCCTTCGTCAGGGCTGGCTCGGCGAGCTGGCCGAGTTCCTCGAGGCTGGCCTGGCGGTGCTTGATCCGCAACTCGCCCGCGACTATCAGGTGCTCGGGGGCCTCGGCGCCGAGTATCTCCAGTGCGCGCTCGACCCGCGCGCCTGCGGCGACAGCGGCGCGCGCACTGCGCCGCAGGTTCGCGTCGTCGAAGTTCGCCAGCCGGTTCGCCGTGGCCCGCACCTCGCGGCGGATCCTGCGCTCTTCCCAGGCGAGGACGCTGTCGTGCGCACCGAGCCTGGTGAGCAGTGCGCTAATCGAGTCGCCATCCCGGACCACAACCCGGTCGACACCGCGCACGTCGCGCGCCTTCGCGTGGATCTTGAGCCGCCTCGCGGCGCCGACCATGGCAAGCGCCGCCTCCGGGCCCGGGCAGGTGACCTCGAGTGACATGGACCTGCCGGGCTCGGTCAGCGAGCCGTGCGCGAGGAACGCGCCACGCCAGGCCGCCTCACAGTCACACGTCGTGCCGGAAACGACCTGCCGCGGCAACCCGCGCACCGGGCGGCCGTAGTTGTCCACCAGACCGGTCTGCCTGGCCAGGCTCTCGCCGTCGCTGTGCACCCGCACCAGGTAGCGGTTCCCCTTGCGCAACCCGCCAGGCGCGAGCACGACGAGGTCGGACGAGTGGCCGAACACCTCAGCGATGTCCTTGCGGAGCCGGCGGGCCGCCGCCCCGGTGTCCAGTTCGGCCTCTACCACGATCCGGCCGGCCGCGATGTGCAACCCACCAGCGAACCGCAGCAGCGCGGACACTTCGGCCTTGCGGCAGCATGGCTTGAGCACGACCACTCGGCTTAGCTCGTCTTTGACCTGAGCGGTCAGCGCCATGGCCTCATTCCCCCTCAAATATCTGCGCAAAGGCGCCTGCCAGCCGCCTCGGGTCATGCCGCGGCGAGCCGTCGGCCATCGCCAGGTCCGCCAGGACCAGCCGCGCGCCGAGCAGGCTCGCGGCCTTTTCCAGGTCGGCGGTCGCGCCCTTGGTGGCTGCGCGATCCGCGAGCACCACGTCCACGTCGAGCGCTGGCGCGTGGTCGGCCAGCACCTGCAGATGCTTGTGCTGCGAGAACCCTTCGGTCTCACCAGGTTGCGGCGCCAGATTCAGCGCTACCAGCCTCCGCGCGCGTGTGCCAACCAAAGCCGCGGCCAGGTCCGGCACCAGCAAGTGCGGCAGCACGCTGGTGAACCAGGAACCCGGCCCGAGCACTACCCAGTCCGCCTCCCTGATCGCCTGCACGGCGTCCGGGCACGCGGGCGGGTTAGCGGGTATCAGTGATACAGACCGTACCCGTCCCGTCGTCGATGCGCAGGCGACCTGGCCGCGAACGGTGCTGATCTCGTCCGGCCTGTCCGGGTCTGCACCTTCGACTTCAGCCACGAGGTCCAGCGGCACCGACGCCATGGGCAGCACGCGACCGTGCGCACCGAGCAGTCGGCCGACCCAGTCGAGCCCTTGCACTGGGTCGCCGAGCAGTTCCCAGAGCGCGACGATGAGCACGTTGCCGACCGAATGGCCACCGAGCCCGTCGTTGCCGGAGAACCTGTGCTGGATAACCCTGCTCCAGGTCGTGCCCCAGGCATCGTCGCCGCACAGCGCGGCCAGCGCCATCCTCAGGTCCCCGGGGGGCAGCACGCCGAACTCGCGGCGCAGCCTGCCGCTCGACCCGCCGTCGTCGGCTACCGTCACGATCGCGGTCAGTTCCCTCGTCACGCGGCGCAGGCCGGACAGCGACGCGTAGAGCCCGTGTCCCCCGCCGAGCGCGACTACGCTGCGCTGCTGCGGCCGCCCTGGCTCGCTGCGCGCGGGGTTGTGCTCTGGGCGACCCGGATCAGCCATGCTCACTCGCGGCCGAGGTCCCGGTGCGTCACCTGGACGCCCTCCCAGGCCTGTGACAGCCGGCCGGCAATCTCATCAGCCATCACGACGCTGCGGTGCTTGCCGCCCGTGCAGCCGACCGCGAGCACGACGAACCGACGGCCAGAGGCGTCGTAGCCGCGCAGCGCGATCTGCAGTGCGTCGACGTACGCGTCGAGGAACTCCTCGGCTCCGGGCTGGCCGAGGACGTAATCCACGACCGGGCCATCTTTGCCCGTCAGCGGCGCCAGTTCGGGAATCCAGTGCGGGTTCGGCAGGAATCTGCAGTCCGCCACCATGTCCGCGTCGACCGGCAGGCCGTACTTGTACCCGAACGACACGACAGCCAGCCGGAGTCCGGCGTCGACCTCGGTGGCGAACGTAGTTCGCATCCGCGACCTCAGCTCGTGCACGTTCAGCGCAGTGGTGTCGAGCACGAGGTCGGCCTCGGCGCGCATGCCCTGCAGCAGGTCGCGCTCGGCGGCGATGCCGTCCACGACGCGGCCGCCTTCCTGCAGCGGGTGCGGCCGCGAGACGCTGTCGAACCTGCGCACCAGGGTCTCGTCCGACGCCTCCAGGAAGATGACGTACGGCCGCATGCCCCGCGCGTGCAATTCGCTGATCGCCGACTTCAGGTCGGTCGAGAACGCCCTGCTGCGGACGTCGACGACCGCCGCCAGCCTGGGCACCGCGCCCATGGCCCGGCTGGCCAGCTCGGCCATGGTCGGCAGCAGGTTCGCCGGCATGTTGTCGGCCACGAAGAAGTCGAGGTCCTCCAGCGCCTTGGCGGCGGTACTGCGCCCCGCGCCGGACAACCCGGTGATGATCACGATCTCCTGCGCGCCGTCAGTGCTCATGCTCCGCCCCCGCTAGCCGACCCGCGCCATTGGCGTCAGCGCCGCCATCC
>JASHTT010000629.1 GCA_030040415.1 Streptosporangiaceae bacterium
CGGTGCCCGGATCTCCGTTCGCCGTGTGCGCTTCGCCGAGGCGGACCAGCGTGTGCGCCCGGTAGTAGGTGTCACCGGCGTCAGCGAAGGCCTCAAGCGCTTGCTGGTACAGCTCGGCGGCCTGGCTGTGCCGGCCGGCTTGATGGCAGCAGTAGCCGAGGCTGTCGAGAGTCATGGCCTGGCCAAGCCTGTCGCCCTGGCGACGATGCAGTTCCAGCGCCTTGGTGCAGTAGCTGACAGCTCGCTGGTTGTGGCCGAGCAGCGCGTAGTCCCAGCCGACTCCGTTCAGCGCCATCGCTTCGCCCGTGAGGTCGCCGGCCGCGCGGTACAGCCGCAGCGAGTGCTGCGTGTGATGCAGCGCGGTGCTGTTATCACCTGCCGACCTGGCGAGCCGGGCCAAACCGCAGTGGCAGGCAGCCTGGCCGGCCTGGTCGCCAAGGTCACGGTAGAGCGCCAGCGCCTGAGCCAGCTGCTCGGTTGCTTCCCGCCCTGAATGCAGCTGCCCCAGGGCGTCACCGAGACTTCGGTGTGCGAGGGCCAGCGCCGTCCTGTCGGCGAGGTGGGCCGCCGCCGCCAGGGCGACCCGCTGCGACTGGGCGCACTCGGCGTAGCGCCCGGTGCGTACGAAGTGCTCCCGCAAGACCGCGGGGAGCTGCCAGGCATGCTGATCCAGACCGCTCCTGGCGGCCGCTGCGATAGCGGCGAGCAGCGCCTCGTGTTCCGCCAGCAACCAGGCTCGCGCCTCCGCGGCGCTGTGCAGTTCCTCATTTCCGCCGCTTGGCGCAGCCGGCAGTGGCCCAGGCCGCCAGCCCGGGTACGCCAGATCTACTGCCAGGTACGCGGTTCGCAAGTAATGATCGAGGACCCGGCGCAGTGCCGCCGCGCGCTCCTCGCCGTTACTCAACTCGGCCGCGTACGCGCGCAGCAGGTCATGCACGGCGAACCGGCCAGGCACCTGCTCGCTTATCAGGTTCGCCCGTACCAGCTCGGACAAGGCCGCGCGGGCCGAGTCCGCTCCGCACGGGACGAGGCTGGCCGCGGCCCACGCCGAGATGTCCGGGCCGGGGTGCGCGCCGAGCATCCGGAACATCCGTGCGACAGGCTCGCTGAGCATGCGGTAGGACCACGAGAAGACCGCCCTGACACTAGCTGCCTGATCCCCGGTGTCGAGGCCGCTCAGCCGCTGGCGTGCGCCGCGTAGCTCCGCTGCGAGGCTGTCCAGCTCGAACGTCGGCCGGGTTGCCGCTCTGGCCGCGACCACGACGAGCGCCAGCGGCAGGCCCGCGCAGAGCGAAACTAGTTCGCGCACGGCAGCCGCCTCTGTCTCGGCCCGTTCCGCGCCAAGGCGGCCAGCGAGTAGCTGCGTGGATTCCATGGCGGACAGCGCATGGAGCGTCACCGGCTGCGCGCCGTGCGAGGCGACCAGTCCGCCGAGGTCACTGCGGCTGGTCAGGAGCACGACGCAGGCCGGCGTACCGGGCAGCAAAGGTCGCACCTGAGCCTCGTCGCGAACATTGTCGAGCAAGATCAGCATCCGCCGGTCCGCGAGCAGGCTGCGGTACAAGCCAGCCCCGGCGTCCGTGCGGCCCGGGACCTGGTCGGCAGCAACGCCCAGCGACTGCAGGACCGCGGCGATAGCTTCCCCTGGCGACGCCGGGTCCGGCGACGGGCCGAAGCCGCCGAGATCCACGTGCAGCTGCCCATCCGGGAAGTGTTGCTGCACCTGACGCGCCCACTGCAAAGCGAGCGCCGTCTTCCCCACACCGGGCGGGCCGCAGACAGCCAGCACCACCGGCCCGGCTGCGCTGACACCATTGACCAGGCGGCTGGTCAGCGTGGCCAGCTCTCGTTGCCGGCCAGTGAAGTGCGCAGGCGGCGGAGGCAGCTCGCGCGGCACGACCGCGGTAGTTTCCGGGTGCGCAGCGCGGCCGTCGCCATTCACCTGCGCCGTCGCGATCGCGTGCTGGCCGGCGGGCCTGACGCCGTCCGGCACGACAGTGGGCGGCCTCGGCGGCAGGACAGCCACGGCTGGCACCGGCCGGGCCGAAGCCGGTGGCTGCACGGACGGCAGGCGCCGGGCACGCGGCATGTGCGAAGCGGCTGGCACTGCCGGCAACGACGGAGTGACCTGCACTGGCGGAGCGGCAAGCACGGGGTCCCCGGCGAGGATCAGCTGGTGCAGTCGCTGAAGGTCGGGGCCCGGTTCTACACCGAGGCCGTGCGCGAGCTTGCTGCGCATGCTCCGGTACAGGCCGAGCGCGTCAGCCTGCCTGCCGCACCGGTACCACGCCACCATAAGCAGGCCAGCCAGCCGCTCCGCCAGCGGATGAGCGGCGAGCAACAGCGGGATCTCCTCCGCCGCCTCCGCGTGCCGGCCGATGGCAAGTAGGTGCCCGAACCGGTCTTCGGCCGCAGTGAGCTGCTCCTCTGCCAGCCCGGTCCGGATCGCCTCCACCCTGGGCGTGGCCGAGACGTCGGCCAGCGCCGGGCCACGCCACAGTGTCAGCGCGCGGCCCAGGAGCGAGATTGCGTCCTGGTGGGACGCTGCCTGCCGCGCCGCCCTGACCAGCGACCTGAACCGGTGGACGTCGATCCGGTCGGGTCCTACGTCGAGGAGGTACCCGTCGCCATACCTGTCCAGCTTGCAGTCCGGCAGGTCGCCGAGGAGCTTGCGCAACCGGGCCACGAGGATCTGCACGCTCGCTCGAGCTGACGGCGGCGACTCTTCTTCCCACAGCGCGTCAACCAGGTCGCCGATTGGCACGACCCGTCCCGCGGATAGGCCAAGCGAAGCGAGCGTCACCCGCAGTTGCGGACCTCGCGGACGCAGCCAGTCGGCGCGCCCGTTAAGGATCTCAACGGGGCCGAGTAGCCGAAGCCAGAGCTCGTCTTCCACGTCGTCTCCTGGGCCGCCACAACTGTGCGCAGCCGAGTACAGGGTTCTCACGATAAGCGCGTCGATCCGGGCCTTCCTGGCATAGCGGGCGCGGCAAGGGAACCGTGACGCGGTCGTCACCAGACCGTTGCGCCGATCCGTGATTGCAGGCCGATGCCAGCCGCACGACAGGCGGACGTCAGGCCCCTGGCAAAGGCCGGTCCGAGGCCGGTTACGTGCAGGCAGACGGCAAGCGCTTGTCAGGGCCAGTTGCGCATGATGACGCAGCCGACGCATGCCGGTGGCCAGCGTTTGGCCGGCCATGCCCCGACAAAGGAGACTCCATGTTCAGACGCAAGCTGCGCGTGGCGGCCGTCGCCGGTGCCGCCGCCGCCTCACTGCTGGCGGCAGGCTGTGCCACCACCAGCAGCACGCCCCCAGCTACCGGGGGCACGGTGAAGGACGCGGTGCTGACGATGCCGAACGTCACCGGCACCGGGGCGAACTGCATCTTCCCGCTGGAGACCAGCAACTGCTACAGCGTGGCCAGCTACGAGGACTTCGAGTACCTCATGGTCCGACCGCTGTACATGTTCGGTGGCAACAGCAACTCCTCGATCTCGGTGAACTACGCGCTGTCTCCGGCCGACGCACCGCTCTACACCGACGGCGGCAAGACCGTGACGATCACGCTGAAGCCGTGGAAGTGGTCGGACGGCCAGACGGTCGACGCGAAGAACCTGATCTTCTTCCTCAACATGCTGGAGGCGGAGAAGGCGAACTTCGCCGGCTACACCACCGGGCTGATGCCGGACAACGTCGCCTCCTACGCAGCGACCAGCCCGCAGACCGTGGTGCTGCACCTGAAGTCGGCGTACTCCAGCCTCTGGTACACCTACAACCAGCTGGCCATCCTGTACCCGCTGCCGCAGGCGTGGGACGTGAGCCACGCCGGGGCGGCGGCGGGCAGCGGCGGCTGCCTGACCGACAGCCCGGCCGACGGCTGGGCTAAGTGCAAGGCTGTCTGGAATTACCTCAACGGCCTGAACAAGGACACCTCCACCTACGCGACCAACCCGATATGGCAGGTGGTCGACGGGCCGTGGCGGCTCACGTCCTTCAACATCGACGGGAACTACACCCTCGTGCCGAACCCGAAGTACTCGGGGTCGCCGAAGCCGTCGATCTCCGAGCTGAAGTTCGAGGAGGTCACCAGCGACACCGCCGCGTACACCGGGCTGGAGACCAGCGCCTACAGCACCAGCTTCCCCATCGGCGTGCCGACAACCGACCTGGCGGCCGCGACGAAGGGCACTTTCCTCCCGCCGTCCAACCCGCTCGCGTCGCACGGCTACGCGCTGACGCCCCAGTTCGAGTTCGGCATCGGCTATTCGTACATCAACTACAACAACCCGACCTACGGCCCGGTATTCAGGCAGCTGTACTTCCGCCAGGCGATGATGATGCTCGATGACCAGGCGGGCATGTCGGCGAGCGTCGGCCGCAACTACTTCTACCCGACCCCAGCGGGCGTGCCGCCCTATCCGCGCAGCCAGTGGGTCACATCCGAGATGACCGAGAACGGCGGGCAGGGCCTGTACCCGTTCGACCCGAAGAAGGCCGAGGCGCTGCTGGCAGCGCACGGATGGCGCGTGGTCGGCGGCGTGCTCAGCTGTGAGCGCGCTGGTAGCGGCAGCGCCGACTGTGGTGCTGGCATCGCCAAGGGCCTGCAGGCCAAGTTCTCGATCCTCTACACCTCGGGCCTGTCCACCCAGGCGGACATTGTCTCGATCCTGAAGTCGGGTTTCTCGCAGGCGGGCATCCAGCTGGCGCCGACCGCCGAGACGTTCGACACCCTGCTGGGCTACACGATCCCGTGCACACCGAGCGAGTCCAGGTGCAAGTGGACGTTCCTGTTCCTCGGCGCCTGGCTATTCAACGGTCCGGGATTCGAGCCGACCGGCGAGCCACTATTCGAGAGCGGCGTGCCGAACAATTCAGGCAGCTACAGCAACCCGACGATGAACAAGCTGATCCAGGCCACGCACACCAGCAA
>JASHTT010000630.1 GCA_030040415.1 Streptosporangiaceae bacterium
CGGGCGGCCGACCGCCGGCTAAATGCCCCGCTGGAACCAGGGAACGCGCTCTTCGGGAAGCTCGGCGTCCGGGTCCGGCTGGGTCTTGCGTACGTAGCGGCCGACGATCACCCTGGCCAACCCTGCCATGGGGGTTGGCGCTGTGCGGCAGGTGAAGGTGTGCTTCCGCTCTTCCTGGTGGACACCGACCGTCACGATCAGCGTGGCGGCGAGGATCGCGACGAATGCCGCGATGGTGATGACGGCGAAGATTGCGACGACTAGCACGGCCTGCCCCCTCTCTGATCGGGCTTGCTACAAGAGCGGCTCCCATCCGAACATCAATTGATCCTCCTTATCCCAATCTTTGGGATCGACCTATAAGCAGTGTGCGGTAGGCCACACCGCTAGCGCAAGGGAAATTAGTTGGTAGATTGGGTTTCCTGGTATCATCCCAACAAGTAGGATCGGTGGCGCCGAAGTGGCCCGCTGCTTGGCGTCCGACTCGCCGAGAGCGGCTGGTGTTCACGCCCGAAGGCGGCTGCTATCGTGATCTCGAACTTGCTGTCCGGCTAATACCGATGTTTGGTATCGACCGCTTTGTGGTGGCTGCCGATCAGTGGCCTGCCTGGTCGCGCCGGGTGAGGAACCTTGGGGAGGGCATGGTGCGTGACCCTCGGTATCAGCAGATCGCCGACGACCTCCGCGCCAAGATCGAACGCGGAGAGTACGCGCCGGGCAGTCGGCTCCCAACCGAGAAGCAGCTCAGTCAGCTCTACAACGCGGGCCGGAACACCGTCAGGGAGGCTATCCGGCAGATTGTCGGGTTGCGGTTGGTGACGACCCAGGCGGGTGCCGGCACGTTCGTAGCCGAAAAGATCGAACCGCTTCTCATCACCATCACTGGCGGCCCAAGCGTGGGCGGCGACACCGCGCAGTATCTCTCAGACGCCGAAGCCCGCAACCCGTTCAACAGCGTTCCACGGGTGGAAGTCCAGAAAGCTTCGGTGGCACCCGAATTGCGGCTCGGCGCGGACGACAGCGTGGTGAGCAGGCACCAGGAGCGCTTCCTCGACGGCATCCCGTGGTCCCTGCAGACGACGTTCTATCCGATGAGACTGGTGCGCCAGGGAGCCGACCGGCTCTTGTCGGCGGCGAACATCGCGCCCGGTGCGGTCAACTACTTGTCCGAAGTACTAGATGTCCAGGAGGTCGGATGGCAAGACAGGGTAAAGGTCAGGGTCCCTGACTCGCACGAGGCCGCGTTCTTCCGGCTGCCCGATGACGGCCGGGTGGCCATCATCGAAATCCGCCGGACCGCCTACGAGGGGTTTGGCACCCCGCTCAGGCTCACTGTCACGGCCTGCCCGGCTGACCGGAACGAACTGCTCTTCCAGACGGGCCGGATGCCCAAGGAGCAAACGCCGCTCGAAGTCACCAACGGCGCTGGCCCCGTCGGTAGTACGAACAAGCCGTCAAGCGGGTAAGAACACCGATAGGATCGCGCCACGCGGGTCCCGTCAGCCACATCTATGGCCGCCGCCCGACGTGATCCCCCAGTCAAAGTCTGTTCTCGCAGCGCAACACGCTCCGGGGAAGAGATGCCGATAACAGCGCGTAAGTCGTATCCGGCCGGGACATCAGCGCCGCCTACCAGCCCGGCAGAGACGCCTGCCGGCCAGGCGGAGACGCCTACCAGCCGGGCGGAGCAGAAGGCCGCGTCTTGGTACGTGCTGAGCAGGCCGCGATTCGCGGTGTACTTCACCGGTTCGCTGCTGTCCAACGTGGGAACGTGGCTGCAGAACACCGCGCAGATGCTGCTGGCCTACCAGCTGACGCACTCAGCCTTCGCCGTCGGCTTGGTGAGCATGGCGCAGTTCTCCGGCTTCGTGGTGCTCGGACCCTGGGCCGCAGCACTGCCGCGACGCTTCGGCAGTAAGCAGACGCTCGTAGCCACGCAGTTCGTATCCGCAGCGGTAGCGGCTGGCATGGCAGTGATGCGGTTCCACCACATGCTGACCGAGCCTTGGCTGATAGCAGGAGCACTCGCCATAGGCCTGGCGTTCACCTTCGCCCTGCCGGTGCAGTCCTCCATGGCCTCCAGATTGGTGCCAGACACCGACACGAAGGCCGCGATGGCCATGAACTCGGTCTCGTACAACGCAGGCCGGACGCTGGCTCCGGTCTTGGCCGTGGTGTTGCTGTTCAGCATCGGCGGCGGCTGGGCCTTCGCCATCAATGCACTGTCGTTCTTGACCTTCGCCATCGTCGTGCTCTTCATCTACCCCGCCGACAAATGGCAGCCCGCACGTCGCAACCACGCCTGGGCCGGCCTGCGGATGGCAGCGTCGAGGCCGAGGATCCTGCTGCTGCTCGGGATGGTCGCCGCTGTCACACTGGCCGAGGACCCGGTCCTGGTGCTCGGCCCGACTGTCGCGCACCACGTGCTGCACGTATCCGGATCGTGGGCTGCGTACTTCCTGTCCGCACTGGGCCTCGGCACGATCGTCGGCTCGCTCGTGCCTACCACCCCGGTGCGCTACCCGCAGCGCAGGGATCACTCGCACGCCGCCGCTTGGACGTTGCTGGTGCTCGGGCTGGCGATGATCGCCTTCGTGGAAAGCCCCAACCGCTGGCTTACCCTTTGCGCCGTAGTCGCAGCCGGCGCCGCTGGGCTGCTGACCGGCTCTACCGCCCAGTCTCTGCTGCTGAAAACCGCCGAGCCCGATGAAGCGACTGCGGTCATGGCGTTGTGGGCGATCGCCTGGGCCGGCTCAAAGCCGTTCGCCTCGCTGCTGGATGGCGGGCTCGCGACTGTCTTCGGCGTGCACGTCGCAGGGTTCGTGCTAGCCGGTCCCGCAGTCGCCATCGGTGCGGCCGAACTCTTGCTGTTTCCCGAGCTCAAGAAGCGCATCCACGCGCGTCTGATCCGTTCGCGTTGGCGGGCTTACGCCCTGACGAGGTAGCCGATAACCCCCTATCGGCATAGAACACCGAACGAGCGGGTATATCTGCGGCAAGCGGTGGCTCCAACGATGGCGGCACCAGTTGACAGGCAGCGGGACGGGCCTGGCCAGCCGGACGGGCGTCGTCCCCCGAGTCGTCGGGAGGGTGCAATGACAAAGCGTCATGCTGGACCGTCAGCACAGTACCGGTACGAGCACTATGACCCCAAGTCTCCGATTTCCTGACATCGAAAGAGTGCGGCGACGGCCCAGGCAAAGCTTGGGCCGTCGCCGCGTCTGAGCCGTCGCCGCGCCTGAGCCGGCACCGCGCCTGAGCCGTCGCCGCGTCTAAGCGCAATCGAGAGCAATGGCGCCACCACCTATACACGGCGGATCATTGCCATATGCCACATTGGCCCCTGACCCTGCGCCGAGCCAGACTCCAGGACATGCCAGGGATCATCGGCCTGATCGACGAAGCCGCGCGATGGCTGAGGGATCACAAGGAAACCGACCAGTGGGCAAC
>JASHTT010000631.1 GCA_030040415.1 Streptosporangiaceae bacterium
GCGGGTTCGAGCTGACAGCTCTGGACATCGGCGCATCTCTGGTCGCCGCTGCGCGGCGCGCGCTAGGGCCGTCGGCGGCCAGGTTCGTCGTCTCGTCGTTCGAGGACTTTGCCGCGCCTGAAGGCAGCTTCCAGCTCGTCGTCTGCGCCACGGCCTTCCACTGGATCGATCCCGAGGTGCGGTTCCGCAAGGCCGCGAGCCTGCTTCGCCCGGGCGGCTGGCTGGCGCTGCTGGCGACGGCGCAACACTACGACGAGCCGCTGGGTCAGGCGCTGCTGCAGTTGTGGATCAACCACAGCGACGATGGCGGAGCGTGGGTACGTCACCGTCAGCTCACCGACGCCGACAGCATTAACGGCAGCGGCCTGTTCGAGCCGGCCATCGTGCAGACCCATCAGCGCCGGACAACCATGTCCGCCAGCGTGGTGGCCGGACTCGAGAACACTCGTGCGACGGCGCTCAGCTGGCCGGCCGAGGAGCGCCAGGAGTTCACCGCGCAGCTGCGAGAGGTGCTGGCCGGATATACCGATGTGCAGCTGACGCAGCAGACGTCGCTGGCAATGGCGCGGCGCCCGGCCGAAACTGCGGACTTACAGCCTCAGGCCGGCTTAAGGGAAGTGATCCGCTCGCCACACTGAGCCACGTCGTAACCCGGCAGGCTGGACAGCTGGCCGAGCAGCCAGGACGACGACAGGACCCGCAGAAGGCCCTGCACCTCGCGCGTGCCGGTCATGCCAAGCGGGATAACCAGATCGAATCGTTCCGCCGCGAGCGGCACGAAGGACAGGCCGTAGGCAAGGGCGGCGGGTTCACTGGCCACGCCCGCGTCGGCCAGTCCGGCCGCGATCGCCGCGGCCACCTCAAGATGCCCGGTCGCCGTGGTGTCATATCCGGCAAGTCCGGGCCCGCTGATGCCAAGCCTGACCAACTCGCGGTCGAGCACATGCCTGGCCTCGGCGCCTTGCTGCCGGTTCACCAGGCGCAAGCTACCGGACACAACTCCGGCGACGTCACTCACCCGGGCCGCATCCTCGGGCCGGAGCACCAGCCCCTCGCGCCAGGAGCAGAAGCCGATCACGTCCGCGCCGTCTCGCAGAAGTTCTCTGGCCGCGGCGGTGTTGTAGTCACCCGACCGGCCGCGCAGGTGTGCTCCGGCGGCGTGCACGAGGCCGGCCGCTGCCAGCCGGAGCGCTTCCTGGCTCGAGCATGGCCACCACAGGAACTTGACCGGCGGATCGAGCAAGCTCAATGGCAGTTCCAGCAGCGGCAACGCCGGATCACACCCGGCCACGAGCAACGTGGGCCGGTGTGGTTCCAGCGGGACGACCTCGTGCGGCCCGCTGACCCGGCCGTCTGCGGGAGCGAAGCCAGCTCTGCTGACTGTCGCACCCGACAGCGGCATGGCGACGAAAGCATCCCCCATCGGGGCCAGCGACACCCGGCTGCCGTTCCCGCCAACTGGTGCCAGCAGGTGTACGGGCACCGGTGCCTCAGGCATAGCCGGCCCGAATAGCTCTTCCACCGTCAAGCCGAGCGCTCGGGCAAGCGTCAGGGCGACCCGCAGCGACGGATCGGACAACCCGGCCTCGACCGCCGAGATCGCCTGTCGCGAGACGTGCGCCATGCGCGCCAGCTGATACTGCGATAGGCCCCTGGCCTGGCGGGCCGTCCGCAGCCGCGTGCCAGTTCCTGCGGTGCTTGGCTGCTGTGCGCGGCCATCGTCTGCATTAGCCGCCCGCGCGGGCACGTCGGGTCGGTCCGGCGGATCCGTGGCTGACCGCTGACCCGTATCTCCTGGCTGGCCCAAGCCCCCGCGCTGACTGGTCATAGCGTGCCGCCAGCGTACATGCGCGACGGCGGTCGAGCGTCTTTCCGCCAGTCACGGCAGCGGCGCGGGATCATCTCGTACTCCTTGAGCTCCGGCGCTAGCCGGTTCCGACCACACTGAGACGGCCTCCCTGTCGGTCTCCACCCGGCAGGCGGCACCGACGCTGAGGTCGGGTATATCCAGGCTCCGGGCTCGCAGCTCCAGGCCTGAAGAGAGGGCGACGACAACCTCGACGGTGCGGCCCAGGTCAACGACATCAGTTACCCGGCCCGTGCCGAAGTCCACGGCTGACCCGTTGGCTCCCGAGGGCCCCGGATCCGAGCGGACCCGGAGGGCTTCGGGCGGCACGTGCCATAGCAGCCGGGCCCCGGCTGGCAGGCCGCCAGCTAGGTCTGGCGGGACTGGGCCTGCGGCGCTCAGCGCGCGGCCTGCGGCGGCGGCCAGCACGCCGTCGGCGCCGGCCACCCCCTCGAAGAGGTTGTCGATGCCGAGCAGGCGGCCGATCTCGGCCGATGCCGGATGCTGGTACACCTCGCGGCAGCCCCCGGACTGGAGTACCCGGCCGCCGCTGACGACCACGATCTCGTCGGCCAGCATCGCTGCTTCCTCGGGGTCGTGGGTGACCAGGACCGTGGACAGGTTGACCTCGCGCTGCAGGCGGCGCATCTCCCGGCGCAGCTCGGCGCGGACCGGCGCGTCGAGGGCGGAGAACGGCTCGTCGAGCAGCAGCAGCTGCGGGTCACCGGCCAGGGCCCGGGCCAGGCTGACGCGCTGG
>JASHTT010000632.1 GCA_030040415.1 Streptosporangiaceae bacterium
GCGTTCGGCCTCCGCGTGCTGGCCGACCCCCGAGTACGGGCCGAGGTCGCGGATTTCGGCAGGCGGATCGGCAGGATCCAGCCGCCGCCCGCACGTGCGCTCGACTTCGAACAGGAACGGGCACAGCGCCTGCTCCGCCTGGACGACAGCCCGGCGGCGACGGGTCGGGCCAATCCCCGCAGACCAGGAGTCCGCTAGCCGGGCCAGGCCCAGGTCAGGACCGCGGCGGGTTCGCGCTCAGCCGGCGGCCGGCGGAATGACGACGACCATGGTCAGGACCGCTTGCTCGGCGCCCTCGTTAGCGTAACTGTGTGGCAGGTCGCCGGGAAACCTCACGCACTCGCCCGGGCCAAGCCGGAACCGCTTGCCCGCGACGGTGAGTGTCAGCTGGCCGGACTCCACCCAGGTCAGCTCCCGGGTGGCAGGCGCGTGGGAGTCCCCGCCGAAGGCGTCACCGGGAGCCAGCAGCCAGCGCCAGAGCTCCGCCGCCCACGGCGGCGGAGTCGCCGCGATGATCGTGCCTGTCCCGCCCGCCCGGCCATGCCACAGCACACGCGCGGCATCCGGCCCGCTGACCCGCACGGTGCTCTCGTCGGTGCCCTCGAGCAGCCGGGTGACCGGGACGCCGAACGCGTCGCCGACCCGGGCAAGAGTGCCCAGGCTGGGATTGGACCGGCCCTGCTCCAGCGCGACGAGGACGCCCTTGCTCACGCCGGAACGTCCGGCGAGATTGTCCAGTGACCAGCCGCGCTCCGCGCGCAGCGCGGCGATCGTTCTGGCCAGCGCGCCGCTAAGGCCGTCGGGCTCTGCTGCGTCCGCCATCGCGGCCGCCCTCCCAGGGCGCGAGGCCCGGTAGTCAGTTCCATGATCACGGAAGATCCGGGCACGGGAGCCGACCCGATCTTCCGTGATCATGGATTGCGGTCGGTATACTGCACTAGTTAGACTAATACAATGACCGGAGCAAGAGGCTCGTGCTGATCGTATTCGCTCTTGGCGCCGCGGTGCTCTACGGCAGCGCGGACTTCCTCGGCGGCGCGGCCACCAGGCGCACAGCGCTGCTGGCGGTCCTGTTGACCAGCGGGGTCGCCGGCACGGCCGTGCTGATCCCGGTAGTGCTCGCGGTCGGCAGCCCGCTGCGATCCGGCAGTGTCCTCTGGGGACTCGCGGCCGGTGCGGTGGGCGGCGTCGGCCTGATGTTCTTCTATGCGGGACTTGCCGCCGGGCCGATGAGCGTGGTCTCGCCAGTGTCGGCCCTGGTCTCGACGGTGCTGCCGGTCGGTGTCGCGATCGCGCAGGGCGAGCGGCCGGCCGCCACCGTGTACGCCGGAGCGGTGCTGTGCCTCACCGCAACGGTGCTCGTCAGTTCCGGCTCGCCCGCCGGCGCCAGCACGGCAGCGGAGTCCGGCCCAGCGGATGCGGTCAAGAGCACATGGGAACGCTGGCGTTCGCGGGCCCGCGGTCTCGGTTACGGCGTGGCGAGCGGAGCCGCCTTCGGCACGTTCTTCCTCTTCATCCGCAACGGTGGCGAGACCAGCGCGCTCTGGCCCGCGCTCGCGTCCCGGAGCGCGGGCCTGCTGCTCTACCTGGCCATCGCCGCGGTCGCCAGAGCCCGCCCGGTTACCTGGCGGGCTGGCTGGCCACTATTCATCACCGCGCTCGGCGCAGGGGCGCTCGACGCCGCGGCGAACGTCTGCTACGTGCTGGCCACCCGGGCTGGACTGTATGGACCAGCCGTCGTGCTCACTGCGCTGTACCCGGGAGTTACGGTGCTGCTCGCCCGGGTGGCGCTGGGCGAGCGCATGCACCGCATCCAGCAAATTGGCCTGCTGCTCGCCGCGGTCGGTATCGCGCTGATAACCGCCTGACCCTGCTAGCCCTGACGATGACCCCTGACCCGTCCGCGCGAACGCGTTGTCAGCTGGCCTGGCCGCGGAAGTAAGCGGCCGGGGTGACTCCCGTCTCCCGGCGGAACGCGGCCACGAAGGCGCTGTCGGACTCGTAGCCGACGTGCCGCGCCACATTCCCCACCGGCTCGCCGTCGGCGAGCGCCACCAGTGCGGCGTGCAGTCGCAGCAGCGTCCGCCACCGGCCGAAGCTGATCCCGGTGTCAGAGAGGAAGGCCCGGGCCAGGGTCCGCTCGCTGGCACCGACCGCGTGGCCCCACTCGGCGAGCGTCCGGCCATCTGCCGGGGCGAGATACAGCGCATCGGCGACGTGCCTGGCCCGGTCGTCAGCCGGCATCCGCACCTCGATCGTGGTCATCGCGACCGGCTCCAGGAGATCCACGAGAACCGCCTCGGCGTGCGAGCGCCGCTCCGCGGCAAGGTCGGTGCTTTCGAGGTAGCCGATCAACTCGGCCAGAAGAGGGCTGGCTGAGACCGGAGTCGGCTCTGCCCAGTCGATGGGGCACAGCGCCGGGCGCACGTACGCCGAGCGCATGGTCGCGGCCCCGGCCGACAAGGTCTCGTGCCGGATTCCGGCCGGGATCCAGAGCGCACGGGTCGTCGGCAGCACCCATGTCGCCGCTTCCGTCTGATGATCGTGCTGCTGCTGTTCTTGTACCCGACGATCAGCGCGAATCGGCTGGTCGGCACCGACCTGACGCAGGCTGTGCCGCTGACGCTGGCGGCCGCGGCTGGCGCGCTGATCTTCGGCCATGTCGAGTTCGGCGTCACGGCGTCGATAGTGATCGGCAGCGTGCCAGCGGTGCTCGTCGGCTCGTTGCTGTCGTCGCGTGCCCCGGACCGGCTCCTCCGGCCCGTCATTACCTTCGTGATCTTTGCCTCCGGCCTCAAGTACGCAGGCGTCGGGACCACGGCGCTGGGCTGGACGCTGGCGGCCGTGCTGCTGGCCGCGGCGATCGTGTGGCTGGCGGTGGCCCGCCCCTGGCGCAACCGGGCTGCGGAGCAGCTAACCGAAGACGGATCGGTGCCGGTGCACGGTGTGCAGGATGCCGATCGCGATCATGTCGGCAAAAATCGCTGACCCACCGTAGGACACGAACGGCAGCGGCAGGCCGGTCACCGGCATGAGCCCGATGGTCATGCCGATGTTGATGAAGCTCTGGACACCGAACCAGACGGCGATCCCCGCCGCGACCAGCATGCCGAACTGGTCGTCTGCCTTCGCGGCGATGCGCAGCGCGCGGAACAGCATGACGCCGAGCAGGAAGATGATGATCATGCAGCCGGCGAAGCCGAGCTCCTCACCGGCCACCGCGAAGATGAAGTCCGTGTGCTGCTCGGGCACGAAGTTCCCGGCCACGAGCGGGCCGTGGAACAGGCCCTTGCCGAGCAAGCCGCCCGAGCCGATGAGGATCTTGGCCTGGTAGGCGCTGTAGCCAGTGCCGCGCGGGTCCTGCTCAGGGTGCACGAACGAGGTGAGCCGGCTGATCTGGTAGGCCTTCAGCAGGTGCACCTTGGCGCCCGCGTAGATGGCAAACGCACCCGCGCCGGCGAACAGCACGAGCCAGCGCAGCCGGATACCCGACAGCGCGATCATCGCGACCAGCAGCGCGACAAGCAGCACGGCGACGCCGAGATCGGGCTGCTTCACCACCAGGGCCAGCGGGATGGCCGCGATCGCGAGAGTCTTGGCCACCGCGCGCAGCCGCGGCCTGTCGTCGCCCTGGCGTATCTCCGACAGGAACATCGCGCTCATCAGGATGATCGCGAGCTTGGCGTACTCCGACGGCTCTATCTGCAGGCCAGCAGGCAAGTCGATCCAGGATTTGGCGCCGTTGACGGTGCGCCCGAGCGGGGTCAGCACGGCCAGCAATCCCAGGATGGAAGCCACCAGCACGAACGGCGACAGCATTTTGATCTGGCGGTAGTCGAGCATGCTGACCGCGCACATGATGGCGAGCCCGACCGCGAGCCAGATGAGCTGCCGTTCCAGGTAGTACTTCGAGGACGCGGCCCAGACCAGCAGGCTGCCCAGCAGGCCGAGTGCGAGGACAGCGGACAGCAAGATCCAGTCGAGCTGCCGCAGCGGACTGCCGGCCCCGAAGGTGGCGTGCAGCGCGCCGCGGATCCTGCGCTTGCGACGTCCGCCGCCAAGGTCGGGTCCGCTGCCGAAGCCAATCCTGCGCGCACTTCCGCCGCCACCGAGCCGCACCGGCTGAAGGCTCCGGTACTGCGGTCCGATGGGCCGCCCGGTAGTCTGGCCCGGCCTGCGGACCAGATCAGTGCCGCGCCAGTTCGTCACCCGCTCTTGCCCCCTCCCGGCGCCGGGCTAGTGCTCGGCTTGGCGCTGGCAGTCGGCACGACGACGCCCTCGCCGTTGATGCGCGGTGGCGCCGGCAGCGACCCCTTCGGCAGGTCAGCCGTGTGCCCTTCCAGCCCGAACAGTGCGTCCCAGATCTTCCTGACGGCCGGAGCGGAAACCTCGGCACCGTAACCGGCACCAGGGATCATCACGACGGCCACGTACTTGGGATCGTTGCACGGGGCGAACGAGGCGAAGACCGACGTCGCCTGGCTGCCCGCCACCTGCGCGGTCCCGGTCTTGCCGGCCACGCATACCTGGCCGAGCGGGAATCCGCCGAACGTGCTGGCCGCCGTGCCCGAGGTGACCACGCCCTGCAGCGCGGTGCGGATGTAGGCCAGCGTGCTGGACGAGGCCGGCAGGTGCCCGGACACCGGCGGCGTGATCTTCTCAACTACCTTGCCCGTCGGGCTGATCAGCTCCTCGCCGATCCGCGGGCTGTACAGCGTGCCGCCGTTGGCCAGTGCCGCGTACGCGTCGGCAAGTTGCAGTGGCGTCACGGCGATGTAGCCCTGGCCGATCGATGCGATGACCGCCTGCCCAGGCTCCCAGACGTTCCCCGTCGAGCAGTCGTCCCACTCGATCTGCTGCACGTAACTGCCGAACTCCTTGCCGTACTTGCACCAGTCCTGGCCGGTGTGCGCGTTGTCCTTCCAGAAGTAGTACAGCCACTCCCGCGTCGGTACCGTGCCGATGTACTCCCCCGGCAGGTCGATGCCAGTGGGCTTGCCGAAACCCCAGTCCATCTCGATCTTCTGCTCGAACTGGATCGGAAAACTCGGGCTGGTCACGTCGTCGTACTTGCGGTTGTCGGTCAGCCAGATGTCGTAGCCCATGTTGTAGAAGACCGTGTCGCAGGACTCGATAAGCGCTTCCGACAGCGAGATCTCCCCGCCGTTACCGAAGTCGTTGTTGAACACGTGTCCGTCGATGTCCACCGAGCCGGGGCAGTCGTAGCTCCCGTACAGCGGCATGCCGTCCCGGATGCCCGCGGTCAGCGTGGTGACCTTGAACGTCGACCCAGGGTGGTAAGCGCCCTGCGTGGCCCGCTCGAGGATCGGCTCGCCATCGGCGGTGCCGAACAGCCGGTTGAACTCCTTCTCCGAGATCCCGCCGGTCCACACGCTCGGGTCATAGGTGGGATAGCTCGCCATGGCGACAACCCGGCCCGTGGTGGTCATCACGACGGCCGCACCGGAGTTCACGCCGGGCTCACCCGACGCCTGGGCCTGCAGGATCGCGTTTTGAAGGATGTTCTCGGTGTCGACCTGCAGCTTGGAGTTGATGCTGGTGACCAGGTCGTCGCCGGCCACCGGCTTGGTGTCCTTGATCGTGCTGGTCACCTGGCCCGCCGCGTTCACGGCCACCTCATCGATGCCCGAGGTGCCGCGCAGCTGCTTGTCGTACTCGGCCTCCAGGCCCGACTGGCCGATCAGGTCGTCGCTCGCGAAGCCGGTGACGGGCACGTGCAGCTGCTTGACCTCCTGCGCCGTGATGGGCTGCAGGTAGCCGAGCATCTGGGCGGCGGCGGTGCCGATCGGCTGGGAGTAACCGACGACCGCCCTGGTCTGCGCCGTGACCCCGGGGAATTCCGCCTTGTTCTGCAGGATCTGCAGCGCGACCTGGTCTGACACGTCGAGCGCCACGGGGATCGGCTGATACGGCGATCCGGGCCAGCACGGCTGGCCGACACCCACAGTGCAGATCCGGACCTTGTCAAGGAGCGTCTTGTAGCTGATCTTGAGCACCTTGGCCAGCCTCGTCAGCTCCGCAGCGGGGTTCGCCTGCTGGTTCACCGTTGCCATGTTGACGGCAACTTCCAGCTCGGAGGTGTTCGAGACCATCGGCTGGCCGAGATCGTCCAGAATCTCGCCGCGCACGGACGGCTCGACGATCGACCTGATCCGGTCCTGCGCGGCCAGCGACACGTACGTGCCGCGCGTCCGGACCTGCAGGTACCAGAGCCGGCCGCCAAGTACCGACAACAGCACCGCGATCACCACGCAGACGCTGATCAGCCGCCGCTTCGATGCGGGAATCATTCCGAGCCTCCAGGTCGCCTGCTGATCATCCATACCGCCGACCGGCTGCCCACCCGCCTGCTCGCGAGCCAGCGGCCGCCTACGTGCTTGCCGACCAGGAACGAGAGCAGCGAGCGCCGGCCGTAACCGAACCTCGGTCTCTTCCCGGCATACCCGGAAGATCGTCTTGCCGACGGGCGCGTCCTGAATCGCGGCGCCGCCGTGGTAGAGCGGCGCGCACGGGACACGCTGGCGCCCGTGCCGCCCAGCATCCCGGCAGCATTCCTACCGCTCGCCAGCCTCAGCCGCGGCGTCGCCGCCCGACGCCGGATGGCGCGGAACGCCTGCTGGTCCAGGCCCGCGCCGGTCGCCACGCCGGTGCCGAGCGCGGACGGCCGCGGCGCGCTGGCGTGGCCGCGGAACCTTGGCT
>JASHTT010000633.1 GCA_030040415.1 Streptosporangiaceae bacterium
ACCAGGCGCGCTGTCTCGGTGGCCTACCTGGGCCTTGCGCCCGACCTGCCGGCGCCCGACCAGCCCCAGATGAGCTGGCAGCCAGTGGCTGGCCTGCGCGAGATGGCGTTCGATCACGCCAGGATCCTCCGCGATGGAGTGGAACGTGCAAGATCCAAGCTGGAGTACACGCCCCTGGCGGCCGCGTTCTGCCGGGATGTGTTCACGGTGGCTGAGCTTCGCCGCGTGTACGAGATCGTCTGGGGGACTCCACTCGACCCGAGGAACTTCCACCGCAAGGTGACGGGTGCCGAGGGGTTCCTGGTCGAGACCGGCGCGGTGCGCGGCTCCGGCGGCGGGCGGCCTGCCCAGCTGTACCGCCGAGGCAGCGCCACCGTGCTGTATCCCCCGATGCTGCGACCGCGGCCGGGACGGGCCGAAGGCGCTTACGCTGAGACCAGAAGCGAGCCCGGCTAACCTGGAACACCCACCGCACGCAGCTCAGGAGGACGACGGTGTCCGACCAAACCCCGCGTTTCCGGCAGGTACTCGACCAGTTCGCTGGGTACAAGCCGGGTAAGGCACCGTCCTTGCGCCGTGGCACGTCGGTGAAGCTGTCCGCCAACGAGTCACCGTACGACCCGCTGCCCTCCGTCGTCGGTGTCATCGCCGAGGCTGCCACGCGGGCAAACAGATACCCGGACAACGCCGCAGTGGAGCTGACCAGCGCGATCGCCAGCCGGTTCGGCGTGCCACCAGCGCACGTCGCTGTCGGCTGCGGGTCCGTAGGCGTCATGCAGCAGTTGCTCGAGGCTGTCGGCGAGCCCGGCGCGGAGGTGCTCTTCGCCTGGCGGTCGTTCGAGGCATACCCGTACCTGACCGAACTGGCCAACGCCACCCGGGTCGAGGTGCCGTTGCGTGACTACGGACACGACCTGCCGGCGATGGCAGCGGCCATCACCGACAGGACCCGGCTTATCTTCGTCTGCACGCCCAACAACCCGACGGGCACCGTCGTGGGCCACGCTGAGCTGACCGAGTTCCTTGATCAGGTACCCGAGGACTGCCTGGTCGTGCTGGACGAGGCCTACGTCCAGTACGTGCGTGATCCCGACGCCGCGGATGGGCTCGCGCTGTATGCCAGCCGCCCGAACGTCGCACTGCTGCGGACGTTCTCGAAGGCCTACGGACTGGCTGGGCTGCGCGTCGGCTACCTGATCGGGCACGAGCCGGTGACGCAGGCCGTGCGCAAGACCCTGCTGCCGTTCGCGGTGAACTCCCTCGGCCAGGCCGCGGCGGTTGCCTCGCTGGCCGCAGAGCCGGAACTAGTCGACCGGGTAGAGCGGGTCATCAAGGAACGAGACCGGGTGCGGCACGAACTGCTCGGCCAGGGCTGGACCGTGCCGCCGGCCGAGGGCAACTTCGTCTGGCTCCCGCTGGCGGAGCGGGCCGCCGAGTTCGCGGAGGCATGCGACGCCGCCGGGGTGGCCGTCCGGCCGTACATGCCCGACGGCGTCCGGGTGACGATCGCAGACGCGCCGGCCAACGACGCGTTCCTCGCTGCAGCGGCCGATTACCCGCACCGGGCCTGAGCCTTCCCACGCTCTGCGCCTTATTGCCCGGAAGTCGTCGGCTGCTCAACGAGCAGGCCGGTCAGTCGGCGACTCGCCACGGGTTAACGACGTCGATGCCTGTCTCGCGGAAGTCTGCAACGTTCCGAGTCGCAAGCGATGCCTGTCGCGGGCGGCAGATCGCGGCAATCTGCGCGTCAAGGGCGTCCATCGGCATGCCGAGGCGTTCGCGTCCGGTAAGTATCTGACCGTAATACTCCGCTGCCAGCAGGTCGAACGGGAGGATCTTCTCGGCGAACCTAGCGAATATCGCGGCGGCCGTCGATGCTAGCTCGTCTCGCCGGCGGCCCGCGGGGAGTCGCTCGATGCCGTACCGGATCTCAGCGACGGTGATCGCTGTCGTGTACAGATCGCGACCGGATTGGCTGGCAGCCCACGACTGCACCTGCGCTGCCGGAGTCGGCCGCATCAGCTCCGACACCACATTTGTGTCGATGATGATCATCTAGTCGAGCTCGACGGGGCGTGGTCGGCTAGCGCGGTCAGGTATCTCCAGTTCAACACCGCCTAGGTCGCCGAAGCTCTGGATGACCGCCTGCAGCAGACCCATGTCATCGTCCGGCTCGCTGACTGCGTCCGTCAGGATCTCGCGAGCCTCGGACTCCATCGAGCGGCCATGCCGGGCCGCCCGCAACCTCAGCCGCTCTTTGACCCTCTCGTCCAGGTTCCTGATGACTACCGCTGCCATTTCACCTCCTGCTGATATCAATGATAGCAGCGGGAGGTGAGCAGCAGCTAGCCGCAGCGCGCTTGCGTGGCCGTGCAGTCGCACGGGCAGGCGGCAGGTTGCTGCGAATAGCTACGCAGCAGGCGGCGTGGCTGCGGGCGTAGCTTCTGAATTCGCGTCCGCAGCTTCCGGAACGGCCTCCTGACAGCCGCGGCCATCTCGCCGTTACGCGTGTAGAACTCGCGCTGCTCCGCCGCGGTCTTCTGCCGCTCGGCTTCGTACATCAATGTTGTGAACATCTGCTTTCCACCTCCAGCCTGAACGTTAGGAGGAGGCTGTTCCCGCGATGTTCCCGCCGATAATTCGGCAGAGCCTAAGGTGCGCGGGGCGGAATAATGGAGGGGTGGCCGATGTCGCCGAACGCGAGAGGCCGGCCGACCTTGCGCTCAGCATCAGGCTGCTGGGCCCCTTCGCGGTCACCCTAGACGGCCGCACTGTCGGCCGATGGCCGCGGCCGAGCGCCCGGCGGCTGGTCCAGCTTGTCCTGGTGAGTCCAGGCAACCGGATCAGCCGCGACCTCGCGTGCGAGGAGCTGTTCCCTGGACTTGAGCCGCGCGCGGCGGCCAGGTCGCTGTCGAAGGCACTATCCATGGCCAGGGGAGTGCTCGGCGAGCTCGGCGAGTCGGCGTCAACGCTTCTGCAGGCCGACCTCAACCACATCTGGGTCTCCGGGGATGTCACCGTCGACGCCGAGGAGCACGAGCAGGAGCTACGCGCCGCGCTCGCCATGGCTCCGAGTGACGAGCGGGACGCCCGGCTGGCCGAAACGCTGGCTCCCGAAGGCGAACTGCTCGCCGACGAGCCCTACGCGGACTGGGCTGTGCGACCGCGCGAACGGCTGGAGGCGCTGCGTCAGGAGGCGCGCCTGGCGCTGGCCTGGGACAGGGCCAAGGGCACGGGCCGGTTCGGCCCGGAGGACGTGATAACCGCCTGGCAGTCGTGCCTGGAACACGACCCCGCCTGCGAGGAGGCGGCGGGCGCGCTGATCCGCGCCTACCTGGCTGCGGGCCGGCCCGAACTGGCCGCCCGCGCATACGAACGGTGCAGCGCCGCGCTGCAGGAACTGGGACTGCGCATCTCGCCATCGCTGCAGAAGCTCTACGCGGCGGCCGCCCCTGCGGCCGCGGGTGATCTCCCGCCGGAGCCCGCCGGGCCCGCGACTTCCGTGCCGACCCAGCCGCCGCCGCGCGAGGAACTGCGCACGATCACCATGCTGTTTGCGGAGGTAGCGTCCTCGCCCGGCCCCGTCGGCACGCTCGGACTCGAGACGCTCGCTGCGCTCGTGGGCGGATCGCTGGCCGCGGTGATCGCTGAGGTGGAGGCCCTCGGCGGAACCGTGACCTCTGTCTCGGGCCGTGGCCTGCAGGCGATGTTCGGCGCGCCGATCGCGCACGAAGACGATCCGGAGCGAGCCGCCCGAGCCGCCTTTCGTGCGCTATCGGCGACCGCGTTCAGCCTGGACGGCGTGACGCTGCCGCTGCGCATCGGCGTGGAAACCGGACCGGCCCTTGTAGGTCTCATCGGGGGCGGCGCCAGGGTCGAGTACGGCGCCGTGGGGGACGTGGTCGGTACCGCTGCTGTGCTGCA
>JASHTT010000634.1 GCA_030040415.1 Streptosporangiaceae bacterium
GCGCGATCGCACGAGTGATAGGCGACGTGTGGCTTTCCAACCTCGTCGCCTGGGTGACGAGGCGGGCATCCGCCAACGACGTGTCCAACCACCTCGAACTGGCCGCGCGACTGCTGCTGCGCTGAGCCCTGGGAACTGAGTCCCGGGAACTGAGTCCCGGGAGCTGAGTCCCGGGAGCTGAGCCCTGGGAGCTCGGAGCTGGGCGGTGGGCGCTGAGGAATGGGAGCTGCGGGCCGCGGCGCCGGTTTCAGAGGGCGCCTTTGTCACAACCGCGCCCCTCTTTGGGCTGTGTTGTCACAACGGCGCCCATCCCGAGCGCCGTCCGGAGGCCGACGCGGCCCTGTGACTTATGTCATAACGACTAAATCTGACTAAATCGGTCATGAATCGTTTGTACTCTCAGTCGTGGGACGATCACCCACCGTCTATGTCGTTTCGTACTTCGAGGACTGCGGCCCCAGGCGGGCCGATTTGGGGCCGCTCGACCGCCGCGGATCTTGCCAACACGGCGCTCACGGCGCATTAGCTCCTAAGGGACGCGCCGAACCTGAGAGGACGACTGCTTGAAGCAGCCATCATGGCGGAGGCTGGCCGTGCCGCTGGCGGCGGCCGGATCGGCCGGATCGATCTTCCTGGTGTCCGCGCTCGGCCCGGCCCAGGCAGCCACGAGCCCGCGAGCCCAGCGGGGCGCGCAGTCACCCCAGCCGACGGGCTCGGCGCCCTCGTCCGGCGCAACGCCGGCGCCCAGCGCAGCGCCCCCGTCCGGCGCGACGTCGCCGTCCGGCGCAGCTGCGAAGGTGGCAGTCCCGCAGGGCATCGACGCTGCCGCGCTGAACGCCAAAGCCGTCTTCCCCACCGCCAGCGGCACCAAGGAGACGGTCTCGTTCGTGCTGAAGGCGCGCAGCCTGAGCGCCCTGGAAGCCAGGGTCGGCGGCGGGATGCGCGGGGGCTTCCTGACGGTCAGCCAGTTCGCGAGCCAGTACGGCCAGCCGCACAGCAAGATCACCGAGCTGCGGCAGTACCTGGCCGGGTACCACCTCAAGACCACGGCGGACGCGGACGGCCTGGACGTCACGGCGACCGGGACCGCCGCCGATTTCGACCAGGCTCTCTCAGTCAGCCAGCAGGAGTACAAGGTCAAGGCGGTCCCGGCCACGGCCGGGCAGGCTGCCAAGCCGGCTGTGACCATCCACGGAACGACCGACCAGCCACTGCTGCCCGCAACGCTGGCCGCCTTCACCGACTCGATACTCGGCCTGACCAACTACCCGATCTTCGGCAGCAGCGCCGTGCACACCCTCACCCCCGAGCAGCGGTCCGCCCCGCGCGCATACCAGCTCGGCAACGGCACACCCGCAGACTTCGCGTCCGAGTACGGCCTGACGCCGCTGTACAAGAAGGGCGCCGACGGCAAGGGCCAGACGATCGGCATCATCACCTACGCGAGCATGAAGCCCGCCGACGCCACCTACTTCTGGACCAAGGTGCTCAAGATCAGCACCAAGGCCGCGCGGATCAGGCTGGACGACATCGACGGCGGTGCCGGGCCGGTCAGCTACTCGGCCGGATCCGGCGAGTCGACACTCGACGTCGAGCAGTCAGGCGCGCTGGCGCCGGACGCCAGCATCGTCGTTTATCAGGCGCCGAACAGCGACTATGGCGCAGCGGACGCGTACTTCGCGGCGGCGAGCCAGGACAAGGCCAGCGTGGTGTCGACCAGCTGGGGCTTCTCGGAGATCGCGCTGGAGGCCGAGGCGGACGCCGGCCAGGAGGCCGCGACCTATGGCGCCGTCTTCGACGAGGCGTACCTCGAGATGGCCGCGCAGGGCCAGACGGCTTTCAATGCCGCGGGCGACACCGGGGCCTACGACGACCTGGGCGACCAGACGCCTTACACCGAGTTGTCCGTCGACAACCCGGCCGACAGCCCGTGGGCGACCACTGTGGGCGGCACCACGAACGCCGGCGAGATCCCGCTGTACAGCCAGACCGGTGCGCTGCTGAAGGTCATCCGCATCTCGGCGCAGCGGACCTGGGGCTGGGACTGGATGTTCCCCTACTACTCGCTGCTGGACCCGGGCAGCACGGAGGCGCAGTTCGCGTCTGCCACGGGCGACCTGGCCGGCGGCGGTGGCGGGTACAGCAGCACGGAGAAGCGGCCCGGCTACCAGAGCGCGATCAAGAACATCGGCGACTTCACCGCCGTTCCGTACCTCACCCCGACGCAGTACGAGCTGTTCCCGGGCACCAAGAGCACCTACCTGCCGACGAGCTTTCGTGCCTGGGACCAAGGCCAGAGCGGCGTCGCGGCGCCACCGACGCTGGTCACCGGACAGGCGAACGGCCGCGCGGTACCGGACCTCGTCGCTGACGCCGACCCGTATACCGGTTACGAGGAATACTTCAGCGGCTTCCCGGCGGTCGGCTACCCGGCCCTGGCGTACGGCTGGGGCGGCACCAGCTTCGTGGCACCGCAGATGGCAGGTGCCGCCGCAGTCATCGATTCCTACCTCGGCCGCAGGGCCGGGTTCTGGAACCCCGCGATCTACAAGTTCGCCGCCGGATCACGGTCGCCGTTCACACCGCTGGACTCGGCCAGCGCGAGCAACGACAACCTGTACTACTCCGGCACCCGCGGGCACGTCTTCAACCCCGGTTCCGGCCTCGGCACGCCAGACTTGGCCAAGCTCGCCGCGGACTTCCGCGCCGCTGGCTAGGCCGGCAGCCCAGGGGACCGGCGTTTTCCGGGAACGGGCAGGCCGTCGGCCGCTGCCGGCCGCAGCTCGCGGCGCGGGTGGCTGATGCGCGCGACCGCGGGCGCGCGGCACGTGACCAAGGCGTCGTCGGTGCGTTCCGGCAAAGCGTGGCGCACTCGATTGGCCGCTCGCGCTCGGGGTAGGCTGTCGTCGTCCGCCGGGGCGGCTTCCTTACCGCTGCCGGGCCGTGTTGACCTGGCCGTTTGGAATGAAGATGTCACTTACAGTTCGCCGCCCGGTCACGGCGTAACGCCCGTTTTCGGCATGAGGATGCCTCACGGTGGCAGCGTGCGAATCGCTTACGTAACAGAATCGTTCCCGCCCGACGTCAATGGCGTGGCGCACACCGCGGTGCGCGTGGCGGAACATCTGCTGAATCGCGGTCACCATCCGCTCGTCATCGCCCCGGAGCCCGCCAGCAAACAGGACCGCCCGGACCGGAAGTTCGATTTCCCCATAGTCCGCGTCCGTTCGGTCGCGGTACCCGTCTACCCCGGACTCCGCGTCGGCGTGCCGGGCCCGCGAGTTCGCGAGGCGATCGCAGCGCACGATGCGGACTTGGTGCACCTGGCCGGCCCGTTCGTGCTCGGGGCGGCGGGCTGCGCCGCGGCGGTGCGGCTCGAACTGCCGATCGTCTCGGTCTACGCGACCGATCTGCCTGCCTACGCCAAGGCGTACCACACCGGACGACTGGGGCACGCGATCGCCTGGCGGCGACTGCGCCAGATTCACAACGCGTGCGACCGTACCCTCGCGCCCTGCACGGCGACGGCCGCCGACCTCGACGCCAACGGCGTCGAGCGGGTGCAGGTGTGGGCCAGGGGAGTGGACTGCAACCGGTTCGACCCGGCCAAGCGCAGCGAACGCCTCCGCGCTCAACTCGCTCCGGGCGGAGAACTGATAGTCGGTTACGTCGGGCGCCTTGCTGTGGAGAAGCGAGTCGAATTGCTCGCGCAGGTAGCGGCGCTACCCGGGGTCCGGCTGGTGATCGTCGGCGGCGGTCCAGCCGAACTGGCGGCTCGCCGGGCGCTGCCGGGCGCGGTGTTTCTCGGTCAGTGCGAAGGCGAGCATCTGGCTAGGATCTATGCCAGCCTGGATGTATTCGTGCATAGCGGTCCGCACGACACGTTCGGCCAGACCTTGCAGGAGGCCGCAGCCAGCGGCCTGCCAGTGATCGCGCCAGCGGCCGGGGGGCCGCTCGACCTGGTTCAGGACGGCGTCACCGGCTTTCTGGTACGGCCGTGCGACGCGGGCGCGCTGGCGGCGGCGGTCGCCAGGCTGCTTGTCGATCCGGCCCTGCGGGCAGCGCAGGGAAAGGCTGGCAGGCATATGGTTCTCGGCCGAACCTGGCCGGTGATGTGCGACGAGCTGATCGGGCACTATATGGACGTTCTTGAGGGCGTCGGGGCGACGCAGAGAGCTGCGGTGGCGGCATGACGACATTGGTTGCCCTCGGCGACTCGATATCGCTGGGCGTCGGCGATCCGGTGCGGCTGGAGTCTGGGCCGCGCAAGCGGGGCTGGCGCGGCTGGGCCGCTCTGCTGGCCGAGGGCCTGCCCGATCCGTCGCTGCACATCGTGGCGACCAACGGGGCGCGGATGGCCGAGCTGGAATCAGACCAGTTGCCTCAGGCGCTGCAACTGCGGCCGGACGTGGCCAGCGTGGTCATCGGCGTGAACGACACGCTGCGCGCGAACTTCGACCCCGACCAGATGGGCGCGTCCGCGGCGCACACGGTAGGCGCGCTGCGCGCGGCCGGCGCCGAGGTGCTGACCATGCGGCTGCCGGACCCTGGCCGGATGCTCGGCCTGCCGGACATGCTGGCCCGGCCGCTCGCCAGGCGGGCACACGAGGTCAACGACGTGATGGACGCGGTAGCCGAGCGGTTCGGGACCTTGCACTTCGACGCGGCCGGAGACGAGGAGACCTACGACCCGCGGATGTGGGCGGTCGACCGGCTGCACCCGAGTGAGCGCGGGCACCGGCTGATCGCCCGCCGGTTCCACGCCCTGCTCGCCGAGGCAGGCGTTCCAGTCGGGGCCGAGCCGGGAGCCGAGCCGACGAACCCGCCGCCTACGCGGCTGGCCGAGTTCTGCTGGATGGCCACCAAGGGCACCGCCTGGGTGGTTCGGCGCTCGACCGACCTGGTGCCCGGCCTGCTCGCGCTGGCGTTCGCCGAGTGGCGGTCCGGCGCCGAGGGACAGCCAGCCGACGACGCAGCCGACCTCGCACCGGTTACCGACGAGCCGTCCCGTTTCACCGCTGCGTAGTCCGGCATCGACCCGCGCTGAGACCCGATCTTGGGGACGTCTTCCCTTGCCCGTCCGCCCCCAGGGTGTGTAACTCTGGCTCGGCGACGGGAGGACTAAATGAGCAGAGTGCTAGGCACGCTCGCCCGCAGCGCGGCACCGGTGGTGCTGCTTACTGCGCTGCTGACGGGTATGGGAACGGCGGTTGCGGGCGCGACCGCCGCGGCTAGTAGCGGTGGTAGTGCCCAGGAAGTACCAGGTCTCGGGACCCTCAACAGCGGAGGAAACGCCGAGACGCTCGCGATCTACTGCGAGATCGGGGGAGACTGCGGCGCGGGCGGCTATTACACCCAGCGTTCCGGCCAGCGCGAAGCGTTCGTGGTGAACGAGCTCGACGGCACGTGGGGCGAGGCGCTGGCGGTCCCCGGCCTGGCGGCGCTGAACAAGGGCGGCGAAGCGCAGGTCTCTTCGGTCTCATGCTGGGGGGCGGGCGGCTGTGCAGCCGTCGGCTTCTACACCGACAGCAGCCATCAGCGGCAGGCGTTCGGAGTCCTGGAACTGTCGGGAAAGTGGCAAGACGCCGTTCAACTGGCCGGTACTGCGGCGGTGAGCAGCGCCGGGCACGCGCAGGCTAACTCCGTGTCGTGCACGTACAAGGGCGCATGCGAGGCGGCCGGCAGCTTCGACACCGGCGCTGCGGGCGCGGTGACCGACGGGTTCGTGGTCCGCAAGAACGGCAGTGCCTGGGGCACGGCGACCGTGCCACCCGGTCTTGCCGCGCTCAACGGGGGCGGGAACGCCTCGGTGTTGTCGGTCTTCTGCCCGCTGCCGGGTGACTGCGCGGCCGGCGGCTCGTACCAGCTCAACCACGTCGCCGTGCCCGGCGGGTTCCCGGTCCAGGCGTTCGTGGTGAACGAAGTGGGTGGGACCTGGGGCACGGCAAAGGAACTGCCAGGCATCTCGAAGCTCAACGTTGGCCTCGATGCGCAGCTCAGTTCGGTGGCGTGCTGGGCGGAGGGCAACTGCGCGGCTGGCGGCTTCTACTCCATCGCCGGCAGCGGCAAGCCGGAGCACCGCGCGTTCGTAGTGAACCAGATCGGCGGGACTTGGTTCGGCGCCGAGCCCGTGCCAGGCCCGGCGGCGGCCAGCACGGCCGTGGCGTCCGAGACGGTGTCGGTGGCCTGTGAGCCGCTCGGTCCCTGTTCGGCCGGGGGTTACTACCAGTTCGCCAAGTCCGACTCGGCGTTCGTGATCAGGGGCGCGGCGCGGGCGGACTGGAAGACGGCGGTGCTGGTCGTGAACGGCGGGGCCGAGACCAATTCGGTGTCCTGCAACGAGGGAACCTGTGCGGGCGTGGGCCCCGGCGGCGCCTTCCCGCGCTCCGATACGACGTTCGAGGTCAGCCAGGCCAACGACGTCTGGCAGCAGGGCACGCCGGTGCCGGGCCTCGCGGCGCTGAACGTGGGCAAGAACGGCACCGTTCAGGTGGTGTCCTGCGCGCCGGAGGGCGACTGCGCGGCCGGCGGTTCCTACACCGACAAGGCCGGCCACATTCAGGCGTTCGTCACCACCTAGTCAGCGGACGGCGGGCGCTAGCCCTGAAGGGGCTTGCGCCCGCCGTCGCCTGGATAGACAGCGCCGCGTACCCGGTCGAGCCGAACGATAACCGTGGACGCGGACGGCGCGACCCGCGGCTGTTTCATGATCACGGATGATCCGGGCCGGCATAGTGGTCGGATCATCCGTGATCATGGGCTGGTTGAGCTGCCGTGTGGAAGGTCACACCGCCTGGCCGATGCGCACGCCGCGACGTACCTGGCACTTCACACAGCCAGGCCGTACGGTAAGCGAAGCAAGTCAGCCGGGGCTGTGGAAAGTGGATGCCATGAAGGTTCGCAGTGTCATCAGCGGAGCCGTTGCTTTGCCGTTGCTCGGAGCGCTGGCACTGTCGCCGTCTGCAACCGCGTCCGCCGCACGGACCGGGCCGTCGTCCGACCAGGTCACGATCGTCACGGACTCGGCTGGCATCCCGCACATCACGGCCTCGAACTTCTCCTCGCTTGGCTACGGT
>JASHTT010000635.1 GCA_030040415.1 Streptosporangiaceae bacterium
TGTTGACCGAACGCTGCACCACGTTGTCGCCGTGCAGCGCTGATATCGGGATGAACGTCAGGTCGCCGATCTCCAGCTTGGCGGCGAACGCGGTGAACTCCTCAGCGATCCGCTCGAAGACCTCGGCACTGTAGTCGACGAGGTCAATCTTGTTGACGGCCAGCACAAGGCGCGGCACGCGCAGCAGCGTAGCCAGGAAGGCGTGCCTGCGGCTCTGCTCGGTGAGCCCGTTCCGCGCGTCCACCAGCACGACGGCGAGGTCCGCGGTGGACGCGCCGGTCACCATGTTGCGCGTGTACTGGATGTGCCCTGGGGTGTCCGCGATGATGAACTTGCGCCGCGGCGTGGCGAAGTACCGGTAGGCGACGTCGATAGTGATGCCCTGCTCGCGCTCGGCGCGCAGCCCGTCGGTCAGCAGCGCCAGGTTCGTGAATTCCTCGCCGCGCTCCCTGCTGGTCCGCTCGACGGCAGCCAGCTGGTCTTCGAAAATCGCCTTGGAGTCGAACAGCAGCCGCCCGATCAGGGTGCTCTTGCCGTCATCCACCGACCCCGCTGTGGCCAGCCGGAGGATGTCCATGTGCCTGCCCGCCTCCGCCGATCCGGAAGGATCGCCCGTCATCAGAAGTATCCCTCTCGCTTGCGGTCTTCCATAGCCGCTTCGCTCGCCCGGTCGTCTGCGCGCGTCTGGCCGCGCTCGGTGATCCGCGTCGCCGAGATCTCGGTGATCACCTGCTCGATCGTCACCGCAGTGGACTGCACGGCGCCCGTGCACGTCATGTCGCCCACGGTCCGGTAGCGCACCCGGGCATCGAAGACCGCTTCGTCCGGCGCCCTGGTGACGAACTCGTTGTCGGCCAGCAGTATGCCGTCCCGCTCGAACACGGCGCGCGAGTGCGAGAAGTAGATCGACGGGATCTCCAGCCGTTCCCTGTCGATGTAGTGCCAGACGTCCAGCTCGGTCCAGTTGGACAGCGGGAACACCCGGATGTGCTCACCGCGCCGGATCCGCGTGTTGTAGATGTTCCACAACTCGGGCCGCTGGCTCTTCGGGTCCCACTGACCGAACTCGTCGCGGAACGAGAACACCCGCTCCTTAGCCCTGGCCTTCTCCTCGTCCCGGCGCGCCCCGCCGAACACCGCGTCGAACCGGTTATCCGCGATCGCGTCCAGCAGCGTGGTGGTCTGCAGCCGGTTCCGGCTCGCCCACCGCCCGGTCTCCTCGACGACCTTGCCCATGTCGATTGATTCCTGCACCGAGGCCACGATGAGCCGGGCGCCAACCTCGGCCGCCCGGCGGTCACGGAAGTCGAGCACTTCGGGGAAGTTATGCCCGGTGTCCACGTGCATGACCGGGAACGGAATCCTGGCGGGCCAGAACGCCCGCTCGGCCAGCGCGAGCATCACGATCGAGTCCTTGCCGCCCGAGAACAGCAGCACTGGCCGCTCGAACTCGGCGGCCACCTCACGCATGATGTGGATGGCCTCGGCCTCGAGCACGTCGAGTTGCGACAGCAGGTAGTCGGTCCGGGGAGGCACCATCAGGAAGGCTCCTGGTCACTCGGCTGCGGTTCAGCATTGGCCGGTCCGCCTGGCTGGCCGGCCGCGGTCGCGCGGCTGATCGCGCTGATCAGTTTGTGCGCAAACCCGATCGGACAAATGAGGATATCAGGCACCCAAGGATCGGCCTGGTTGTATGCCAAATCCGCCCCGCTGATCCGCGACGCGTGCAGGCCCGCGGCCCGCGCGACCGCCACCGGCGCGGCGGAATCCCACTCGTACTGGCCACCCGCGTGCACGTAGGCGTCCGCCTCGCCGGTGATCACGGCCGCGGCCTTGGCGCCCGCCGAGCCCATGGGCACTAGCACCGCCCCAAGCTCGTCAGCCAGCCGTGCCATGAATTCAGCAGGGCGGGAACGGGAGATCATGATCCGCAGCGGTTCGTCCTGCGCGGCTTCGGGGGGTAGCTCGCCGGGCCAGTCCTGTCCGGCAGCCGCCCGCTGGCGCCCGTTCCCAAGGTATTGCGTGCACAGCACCCTGTCCTGCGCCGGCAGCGCGACGGCGCCCGCCGCCAAGTCGCCGTCCTCCCAGAGCGCGACGTGCACGGCCCAATCCGTGCGGCCCGGCTCGCCGAACTCCCTGGTGCCGTCCAGCGGGTCGATGATCCACACGCGGTCCGCCGCCAGCCGGGCCTTGTCGTCGGCGCCCTCCTCGGACAGCACGGCGTCCCCCGGCCTGACCCTGGCCAGCTCGGCCATCAGGTACTCGTGCGACAGCCGGTCGCCAGCCTTCCTGAGCTGGTCGGCCTGCCCGCCGTCGGCCCGCAGCGCGAGCAACCGCCGCCCCGCCTGCTCGGCTAGCTCGCAGGCGAGCTCATGGTCGTCCAAATACGCTCCAGCCCCGGGTACCCGCGCAACGGTGGGACGCGGCCACTCTACTGGCCCCTCCAGGTTCGCTGACCACGCCGGGCCACTAGCTGTTGACCGCGTGGAACTCGTTCTGGGCGGCCGCGAGGCCACGCTCGAGTAGCACCTCGACCGCGTCAGCCGCGGTCTCCACGATCACGGGCACCTCGGCTCGCTCGGCCTTGGAAAAGTCACGCAGCACGAAGTCGGCCGGGTCCATCCGGCCTGGTGGCCGGCCGATGCCGACTCGCACCCGGTAGTAGTCGCGAGTGCCGAGCGAGGCAGTCAGCGACCGCAGGCCGTTGTGCCCGTTATCGCCGCCGCCGAGCTTGAGCCGGATACTGCCAAACGGGATGTCCAGCTCGTCGTGCACGACCACGATCCGCTCGGCAGGGACTTTGTAGAAGCCGCGCAGCGACGCGACCGGACCGCCGGA
>JASHTT010000636.1 GCA_030040415.1 Streptosporangiaceae bacterium
GTGCGGCCGCCAGCATGGTCAACGTCATGCAGCAGGTCGGTGGTGCACTTGGCCTCTCGGTGCTCGTGACGGTGTTCGGCACGGCCAGCCGGGCCGCCGCACGCCACCCGGCGCCCGCCTCCTCGGCGGTAGCGGCGGCGCACCACATCCTCGTGCACGGCATGGCGGCGTCGTTCACCACGGCTGCCGTGTTCGACGCCGTCGCGCTGATCGTCGTCGCGGTCCTGATCAGGCTCAGCCACGCGCGGCCGGCTCCGGTCGCCGTCACGGACTGACCCGACGGCCCGACCCGACGGCCAAGTGTGTACCGCGGAGCCGGCCCTAGCCGGCTCCGCGGTGCACAGTGCCGAGTAAGCGTCTGCTGGCTGCCCAATACCATGGAGGGACAGTCAGCCGGCCCGAGGAAGTGCCTACGCGATGCCCGAGTTCTCCTACACCGATCTGCTGCCCACCGGGCCGGACGAGACGCAGTACCGGCTGCTGAGCACCGACGGCGTCAGCGTGACGAGCGCGCTCGGCCGGGACTTCCTGCAGGTCGAGCCGGAGGCGCTGCGGCAGCTCACCGCTACGGCCATGCACGACATCGCGCACCTGCTGCGACCGGCGCACTTGGCACAGCTCCGGGCGATCCTGGAGGACCCGGAGGCTAGCCCCAACGACAAGTTCGTGGCCGGCGACCTGCTGAAGAATGCGTGCATCGCGGCAGGCGGAGTCCTCCCGATGTGCCAGGACACGGGTACCGCGATCGTTGTCGGCAAGCGCGGCCAGCAGGTGCTCACCGACGGCAGGGACGAAGAGCACATCGCTCGCGGCGTTTACGACGCCTACACCAAGCTCAATCTCCGCTACAGCCAGCTCGCCCCGCTGACCATGTGGGAGGAGCGCAACACCGGCAGCAACTTGCCCGCCCAGATCGAGCTGTACGCGACCGACGGGCCGCAGTATCAGTTCCTGTTCATGGCAAAGGGCGGCGGATCGGCGAACAAGAGCTACCTCTACCAGGAAACCAAGGCGGTGCTCAGCCCAGCCCGGATGGCGTCGTTCCTGGAAGAGAAGATCCGGTCGCTCGGCACCGCGGCCTGCCCGCCGTACCACCTCGCCATCGTGGTCGGCGGCACGAGCGCGGAGTACGCGCTGAAGACCGCCAAGCTGGCGTCGGCCAAATACCTGGACACGCTGCCGACGGCCGGCTCGATGGCCGCGCACGCGTTCCGCGACATCGAGCTGGAACAGCAGGTGCTGGAGATCACCCGCAGGTCCGGCATCGGCGCGCAGTTCGGCGGCAAGTACTTCTGCCACGATGTGCGCGTGATCAGGCTGCCGCGCCATGGTGCGTCGTGCCCGGTGGCGATAGCTGTCTCCTGCTCCGCCGACAGGCAGGCGAAGGCGAAGATTACCGGGAACGGCATCTATCTCGAGCAGCTCGAGAACGACCCGGCGCGATACCTGCCGGACTCGGAGTCGGAGACGCTGGATGGCGAGGTCATCCGGGTCGACCTGAGCCGCCCCATGGACGAGATCAGGGCCGAGCTGTCCCGCTACCCGATCAAGACCAGGCTCGCGCTGACCGGGCCGATGGTGGTGGCGCGCGACATCGCCCACGCCAAGATCAGCGAGCGGCTGGACGCCGGTGAGCCCATGCCCGCCTACCTGCGCGACCACGCCGTCTACTACGCGGGTCCGGCGAAGACACCGGAGGGCTACGCCTCTGGCTCGTTCGGCCCGACCACCGCGGGCCGGATGGACTCTTACGTCGACAGGTTCCAGGCCGCCGGCGGGTCGCTGGTCATGCTGGCCAAGGGGAACAGGTCGGCCGGCGTCACCGAGGCGTGCAAGAAGTACGGCGGCTTCTACCTAGGCTCGATCGGCGGCGCCGCGGCCAAGCTCGCGCAGGACTGCATCACGAAGGTCGACGTGCTCGAGTACCCAGAATTGGGCATGGAGGCGGTCTGGCGGATCGAGGTACGTGACTTCCCCGCGTTCATCGTCGTCGATGACAAGGGGAACGACTTCTTCTCCGAAGTCACCGCCCGCAAGCAGCCGCTGCTCACCATCGGCTCCGGGCCGAGTTGAGCCGTGTCTGCGACAGGCGGCACGCCGCGTACCCGCACCGAGCATGACTCGATGGGCGAGGTTGAGGTGCCAGCCGACGCGCTGTGGGGTGCGCAGACGCAGCGGGCCGTGCAGAACTTCCAGATCTCCGGAGAGCGGCTGCCGCGTGACCTGATCGGGGCGCTGGCGTCGATCAAGGGCGCGTCCGCGGTGGTCAACGCCGAGCTTGGGGTGCTGCCAGCCGATATCGCTAGCGCGGTGCACGACGCGGCCGCCGAGGTCTCGCGCGGCGAGCACGACGACGCGTTCCCGATCGACATATTCCAGACCGGGTCCGGCACGTCGTCGAACATGAACATGAACGAGGTGATCGCAACCCTCGCGTCCCGGCGGCTCGGGCGGCCGGTGCACCCCAACGACCACGTCAACGCCTCGCAGTCATCCAACGACGTGTTCCCGTCAGCGATCCACATCGCCGCTGCCCGGCTGATCGTCAGGTCGCTGCTGCCGGCCCTCGGCCACCTCGCGGACGCCCTGGAAGAGAAGGCGTTTGAGTTCGCGGAGGTGGTCAAGAGCGGGCGCACGCACCTGATGGATGCCACGCCGGTCACGCTCGGCCAGGAGTTCGGCGGTTACGCGGCGGCGGTCAGGCACGGCGCGGACCGGGCCGCCGCGGTGGTCCCCGACGTGGCCGAGCTGCCGCTCGGCGGGACAGCGGTCGGCACCGGGCTGAACGCGTCGCCCCGGTTCGCCGAGTCCGTCATCGACAAGCTCGCGACCGATCTCGGGTTGCCGCTGACCGAGGCGCGCGACCACTTCGAGGCTGCGGGCGGACGGGACGCACTGGTTGCGGCCAGCGGTGTGCTGCGAGTGATCGCGGTCAGCCTGTACAAGATCTGCAATGACCTGCGGCTGATGAACTCCGGCCCCCGGACCGGGCTGGCCGAGATCCAGCTACCCGACCTGCAACCTGGCTCGTCGATCATGCCCGGCAAGGTCAACCCGGTGGTCTGCGAAGCGGTGTGCCAGGTCTGCGCTCAGGTGATCGGCAACGACGCGGCCACGGCGTTCGGCGGCTCGGCCGGCAACTTCGAGCTCAACGTGATGATGCCGGTGATCGCGCGGAACCTGCTGTCCTCGCTGCGGCTGCTGTCGGCGGCCGCGGAAAGCCTTGCGGACCTGTGCGTGACCGGGATCACCGCGAATGCGGAGAGGCTTAGGCGCAACGCCGAATCGTCACCCGCCATCGTCACGGCGCTGAATCCCTATATCGGCTACGAGGCCGCCGCCGCGGTCGCGCACGAGGCGCTCGCGACCGGAGCAACGATCAGCGACGTGGTGATCTCCAGAGGGCACGTGGCCAGCGGTGAGATCAGTGCGGAGCGGCTCGCCAGCGTCCTTGACGTAATGGCCATGACAGGCGCGGGTGACAGTAACAAGAAAGACCCCCTGTAACGCTACGCTTTGGTCGGCCTAATTCACATCTTGCTCCCAGGGACGCTGGCCATTTGCTGTAGATAGGGTCTCGCCATGAATGCTGTTCCGGGCACCTCTGGGGGATCCCCAGGGGACGCCTCCTCGGGGCTTCCGGGGGTCGCTCCCACGGACAACGCCTCGGGGGATCCGGGGGCCTCCCCCGGCAGCCACGCAGACCGGCTCATTGCCGGCCGCTACCGCCTCGCCGGCCAGATTGGCCGCGGCGCGATGGGGATCGTCTGGCGCGGCCGCGACGAATTGCTCGCGCGTGACGTGGCGGTGAAGGAGATCGAGGTCGCCGCGCATGCGTACGCCGACATTGTCTACGCCAGGACGCTGCGCGAGGCCAGGACGGCCGCGCGGCTCAGCCACCCGAGCGTCGTGACTGTCTACGACGTCGTCGAGCAGGACCGCAGCCTGTGGATCGTGATGGAGCTGGTAAAGGCCCGCTCGCTCGACCGCGTCGTCATCGAGGACGGGCCGCTGCCGCCGCTGCAGGCTGCCGAGCTCGGCGTCTGCCTGATCGGCGCGCTGGCCAGCGCGCACGCGTCGGGCGTGCTGCACCGCGACGTCAAGCCGAGCAACGTGCTGGTCACCGGCGACGGCAAGGCCGTTCTCACCGACTTCGGCATCGCCACATTCGCCGAGGATCCCGGAATGACTCAGACCGGGATGGTGGTCGGCACCCCGGGCTTCACGGCACCCGAGCGAGTCCGTGGCGAGCAGGCAACCCCGGCGTCTGACTTGTGGTCGCTCGGCGCGACCCTGTACGCGGCGGTCGAGGGTCGCGGCCCGTTCGAGCGCGCGGGTGGCTCCACCATGATCACTGCCGGGGTCGCCGCCGAGGACGCGCCGCGGTCACCGTCTGCCGGGCCGCTCGGCCCGGCCATCGACGCCCTGCTCAGCAGGGATCCCGCCGACCGGCCTGACGCAGCTACCGCGGCGCAAATGCTCGCCGATGCGGCGACGGCAGCACGCAGCGGCGCCCGGCCGCTCGGCGCCGGCTGGCTGGCGACGGAGGCCGAGAGCGAGCCGGCCGACGATACGGCCACGGAGCAGCCCGGGCTGCCGGGGGATGCCACTGGCCCGCTGACGGCGGGCGGCGAAGCCGCCGACGGCCTGGCAGCCGCGTCCGCCGCGAGCGGGCAGCGAGCGGCCTTCCTCGATCCCCCGCTGTACGCGGCGCTGGCTATGCCGAGCATGCCGGGGCAGGATGACGCGGGCGTCGCCCCGGCGGCCTCGGTTAACGCGACGGCGCAGCCGCAGGCCGGAGGACTCGGCGGTCCTGGCGGCTACGCCGATGAGCCCGGCGTGACTCCCGGCGCACGTGCCGAGCCTGTGACGTGGCCGCCGTCCAGCGAGCGGCCGGCCAGCGCGGTC
>JASHTT010000637.1 GCA_030040415.1 Streptosporangiaceae bacterium
GACCTCGCCAGCCGGGTTCATCAGTCGCTGCTGGCCGGCCTGCTGTCGCACATCGGCATGCAGGACACCGACCGCAAGCAGCGCGAGCCGGGCCGACGTCGCGGGCCCGCCGAGTTCGCTGGCGCTCGCGGTGCGCGGTTCGCGATCTTCCCGGACTCCTCGCTCGCCCGCAAGCCACCGCGGTGGGTCATGGCGGCCGAACTCGTCGAGACCTCGAGGCTGTGGGCCAGGACTGCCGCCCGGATCGAGCCGGAGTGGGTCGAGCCGCTCGCCGAGCACCTGGTCCGCCGCAGCTACAGCGAGCCGCACTGGGATGCCAGGCGAGGCGCGGTCATGGCGGCAGAGAAGGTCAGCCTGTACGGCCTGCCGGTCGTCGCCGCGCGCCAGGTCAACTACGGCCGCGTCGACCCGGCGGTGTCGCGCGACCTGTTCATCCAGCACGCCCTGGTGGAAGGCGACTGGCAGACGCACCACCGGTTCTTCGCGCGTAACCAGCGGGCCCGCGAGGAGGCCGCGGAACTCGAGCGCAAAGCCCGGCGGCGCGGGCTGGTGGCCGACGACGCGGCGGTCTTCGACTTCTATGACAAGCGCATACCGCAGACCGTCGTGTCCGCCCGGCACTTCGACAGCTGGTGGAAGCAGGCCCGTCACACCGAGCCTGGCCTGCTTGACCTCGGCCCCGGCGACCTTGTCGGCCCGGCCGCTGCCGACGTCAGCCCCAATGACTTTCCGGACACGCTGGACGGCGCAGCGCTGTCCTACGAGTTCTCGCCCGGTGAGCCTGACGACGGCGTGACCGCCGACATCCAGCTGCACGACATGCTCGACGGTGGCGGCGAGGTTCTCGGTTGGCAGGTGCCTGGCCTTCGGCTCGAGCTCGTGACCGAGCTGATCCGCGGCCTGCCCAAGGACCTGCGCCGTGCGTTCGTGCCCGTCCCCGACACCGCCAGGGCGGTACTCGCCGGCCTCGGCGAGCCGCACGGTGACCTGCTCGACGCGCTGAGCGCCGAACTCGGCCGGATTAGCGGCGAGCGAATACCACGGTCGGCCTGGCACGTGTCCCGGCTGCCCGGCTACTTGCGGCCGAGCTATCGGGTGCTAGACGGGGCCGAGGTGCTGGCGACCGGCAAGGACCTCGACGAACTTCGCCGGCAGCTGCGCCCGCGGCTGGACCTCGCTCTCGGCAAGGCTGCCGAGGGCCTGATCAGGACCGGCATGCGCAGCTGGGACTTCGGGAAGATCCCGCGCGTATTCACCAGCGGCCAAGTTCGCGGCTATCCGGCGCTGGTGGACGCTGGCGACTCCGTCGACCTGCGGGTGTTCGGCAGCCCGGCCGAGGCCGACGAGGCGATGCGGCGCGGCACCCGCCGCCTGCTGCTGCTGACCGTGCCGTCCGGGGTCCGGTCGATCGCCGGGCGGCTGCCGATGACCGAGAAGATGGCCCTGAGCAGCCACCCGTACCCCGGCGCCGCGGCGATGCTCGACGACTGTGCGGCCTGTGCCGCCGACCAGGTGATCGCCGACGCGGGCGGTCCGGCATGGGACGCTGACGGCTTCGCGTACCTGGTGCAGTCCGCTCGCGATCAGCTCGCGCCGAACACCGCGAGGGTGCTGGAGTCGCTGGCACAGATTCTGGCGGAGGCGCACGAGGTCGAGGTCAGGCTGGCCGGCGCGGCTCGGCCGGCCCCGGCGCTGTCACCCGCCCTCACCGACATGCGAGCGCAGCTCGCCGGGCTCGTCTACCCCGGCTTCATCTCCGCTGCCGGACTGGCGCGACTGCCCGACCTGGTCCGCTACCTGCGGGCAATGGTCCGCAGGCTGGACAAGCTGGCGGGAGACCAGACGCGAGACGCCGAGCGGATGGCCGTAGTCCACCGGGTCGCCGCCGCCTACCAGTCCGCGCTGGCAGAACTGCCGCCGGCCGAGCGGACCGGCCCGGACGCCGAAGCGGTCAGGTGGCTGATAGAGGAGCTACGGGTGAGCCTGTTCGCGCAGGTGCTCGGCACTCGCGGCGCGGTCTCGGAGAAGCGGGTCATGTCTGCTGTCGACGCGCTGGCCGGCCGCTAGCGGGCCGGCGCAAGCTGCGCGGCCGTCAGGCAGTGACCAAGCGCCAGGCCGTGCCGTCCCACACTTCGGCAAGCGGGTAGGTGTCCGGCGAGCTAGCGGTGAAGTAATCTCCGACGGCCATGCACCAGCGGGCGGTCGGGCAGGACACCCCGAACAGGTTGCTCGCTGGCTCGTCGCCGATGGCGCTCTTGGCTCCGATGGTGTGCCAGGTCGTCCCGTTCCACTCTTCCGCTACCACCGGCCCGCCCGCGTTGCCCACCACGATGCAGTGGGTCGCCGACGTGCAGGACAGGCCATCCAGGCCGAGCCCACCGCGGCCCGATGGAGTGACCGGGTGCAGCGTCAGCCAGCGTGTGCCCTTCCACATCGCGGCAGCGGGGGCGGGATGGCCCGATGAAGTCGTGTTGCTACCCACGCCCAGGCAGAACCGGTCGCTTGTGCAGGCCACAAAGCCAATCCCGTTGCTATAGCCGGGTGGCGTCGCGACGCGCCACTCGCTGCCGTTCCAGACCTCGGTGAGTAGCTTGGCAACGCCCGCCGGCTCCGCGACCCCAACGGCCAGGCAGTTTGCTGGGCCGCTGCACGAGACGCTGCCGAACTGGCTGCCCGCCGGTCCGGTCTTCATGAGCTGCCACCGCGTGCCGTTCCAGATCTCGGCGAGGGTATGGCCCATTCCGTACCAGCCGACGGCGATGCACTCCTTCGGGCTGGGGCATGAGACGGAGTCCAGCAGATCGTCGCTCGCCCGGTTCGGCGTGTCGAGCGTCCTCCACCGACTGCCGTTCCATAGCTCGGCCACAGTCACCGTGGGTCCGGCGGCCGAGATCGCGGTGCCGACCGCCATGCAGCTGGTCGCGCTGGCGCAGGACACGGCCGACAGCACGCCGGTACCAGGTGGCTTCGGCAGCGTGCGCCAGCTATGTCCGTTCCACGCAAGCGCCACGCTGACGGTGCTCGACGTGGTCGTGTAGCTCCCGACGGCCAGGCAGTTCGTGCTCGACACGCACGACACGCTCGTCAGGACGAGTTCGGTCGCGCCGCCGACCGCAGGGGAGGAGCTGTCGGTGGCGTGGGACGGCCGGTGCGACACCGCACCAGCGTCGGAGCTAGCGGCCATCGTGGCGAGCAGTATGAGCGGCCCGACGCCGCAGATCAGAAACTTGCGTGCGATTGGAGTCACGGCACTCTCCTCGGCCCGCTACCTCATGAGCGCTTGCGCCGGTCAAGCCGACACCTTCGTAGACGCCGGTGGCGTGGCCTTGGTTGGGGTCAGTGGCCGGCCCGGGTCGCGCTTTGTCGCGCGAGTTGCGACGGAAGTCTCGTTCCCCTTGCGAAG
>JASHTT010000638.1 GCA_030040415.1 Streptosporangiaceae bacterium
ACGCCCTGCTCGTCGGCCCGCCGGTGCAAGAACTCGTCGAACGTGGCTTGCCACGCCTTGTCGTGCACCGACGCCGTGTCCGTCAGCACGCCGTCCAGGTCGAACAGGCAGGCCCGGATTCCGGCTGGAAGTCCCGCTGGCACGAGTCAAGCCTAGGACCTGTCGCCGACGGGTCCTTCGGCCCTGGTGCAGCTCGCTTGATGCGGGCAGCATCGAGGCGTTGACGGGCAGTCGGGTTCGCGATGGCTAGCCTGGTCAGGGACCGGCTCAGGTATCCGCGAAGCTAGGACGACAGGAGCGTGCGCAATGTCCGATGTCGTACTCGAGACACTGGATGAGGCCGAGTGCCTGCGGCTGATAGCACCCGGCGGCATCGGCAGGCTCGCCTTCGCAGGCCGATATGACCTGACCGTCCTGCCGGTCAACTACAAGCTGCACGACGGAGCCATCCTGTTCCGGACCGCGCAGGACAGCTCCACGGACGAGGACCTGCGAACGGGCATCGCGAGGGCGGAGTACCGGGTGGCCTTCGAGATTGACGACTTCGACACGGCACGCCGCGAAGGCTGGAGCGTTCTGGTGCAGGGACCAGCTCACCACGTCGACTCGGCCGACGAACTGGCGCAGGCGCAAGGGGCAGGCGTCGAGACGTGGGCGGACGGCGGGCGCGAGCACTTCATCAGCATCACGCCGGCCCGCATCACCGGCCGGCGGATCCGGCGTGAGCACGGCGATTCCTGACTTGGCACCGCCCGGCATGTCAGCAGTAGCGACGCGGGGCCAACGTCCCTGAGTTCCGGGCCGTAGGCCCGGCGACCGGGTCACCGCCAGCAGGCAGGCTCATGTGTAGCAGCCCGTGACGTCGGGAGGTGCCACATGTCAGCCGTGCAGGAGCAGATAGCCCTGGTGCAGGATCAGGCGGTGAGCCTGCCGGTCACCGGCGACAACGGCGTAACGCGCGTGATCGTCGGCGTGGACGACACCGAGCCGGGTCTGGCGGCCGTGACGGCGGCGATCAAGCTCGCCGCGGCGCACCACGCGAAGCTGCTCGCGGTGCGGGCCTGGGCGCTGGGCCTGCCGAGGCATGGCGGGCGGCGGATGCGGCGGCTGACGCATCCGCACGTGGTGCTCAGCTTCTCGGGGGTGCAGCAGTCGGCGGCATCGCAGGTCCTGGTGCACAGGGCGTTCGACGCGGTGGCCGGCGGCACGCCCAGCGGGATGCGGGTCGCTATCCAGACGCCCGCGTGCGACCCGGGCCTGGCGCTCGTAGGCATCGCCAAGGAGCCGGGCGACCTGCTGGTGGTCGGCACGAACCCGGGCCATCCGGTGCGGCGGCTGGTGCACGGCTCGGTGAGCCGGTACTGCACGCGGCACGCGACGTGCCCGGTGCTTGTCGTGCCGCGGAGCCGGGGTTGACCGCGACCGCAGAGCCTGCCGGATGGGACACTGGCGCGATGGCTGCCTGGCGGGTGCGCGATTTTCATGAGGACGATCTCGATGCGGCCGTCCGGCTCTGGGGAGATCCGCGGACCAGCGGCGAGGCGCCGATCTTCGGGCTGTCGGATCTCGTCTCCGCGGTCCGGGCTAGCGAGCCCGCCGTGGTAGCGGCGGTCGCCGACGAGCTGGTCGGCACGGCGGTCGCGACGGTCAGCAACGGACGCGCCTGGCTGGTCCGGATAAGCCTGTCGTCGGCCTGGCGCAACCGTGGCATCGGCAGCGCGATGCTGACCGAGCTGGAGCGGCGACTGGTGGCAGCTGGCGTGCACCGCATCGATTGCCTGCTGGCCAGCGACGACGAGGTCGGCGCGCTTGCGCTGCGGCACTCCGGCTACCAGGTCCGGCAGGGCATGGTGTTCTACGAGAAGCTCGAGCCGGTCGGCCCGGCCGATATCGGCATCCTCGACCGGCTCGGCGGCCGGATGCTGCGGCCGGGCACCTGGGCCGAGGTGGAAGGCATGGCCAGGGAGAAGGAGCTGATCGAGCGGCGGGTGATCTTGCCGCTGGCCGAGCCCCAGCTCGCCGAGCGACTCGGGCTGGTGCCGCCGAGGGCCGTCGTGCTGTTCGGGCCGCCGGGCACGGGCAAGACGACTTTCGCCAAGGGCGTGGCGGCCCGCCTCGGCTGGCCGTTCGTCGAGCTGTTCCCGTCGAGGCTGGCCGGCGACTCGCCTGCTGGCCTGGCGGCGGCGCTGCGCGAGTCGTTCGCGCTGGTCGCAGAGCTGGAACGGGTGCTGCTGTTCATCGACGAGGTCGAGGAGATCGCCGGGCTGCGGCAGCCGCGCAACTTGTCGGCGGCGCGCGGAGTCACGAACGAGCTGCTCAAGCTCATCCCGGTGTTCCGCGAGCAGGATCAGCGGCTGCTCATCTGCGCGACGAACTCGGTGCACGCGCTGGACACGGCATTCCTGCGACATGGCCGGTTCGACTACGTGCTGCCGGTAGGACCGCCGGATGACGACGCACGCCGCGCGATCTGGGAAAGGTACCTGCGGGCGATGCCACACGACGAGGTCGACATGACCGCCGTGGTCGCGCAGTCCGGGCTCTTCACGCCTGCTGACATCGAGTTCGCGGCGCGCAAGACCGCGCAGCTCGCGTTCGAGCGCGTGTTGCTGGATGGCGGCGAAGAAAAGGTCGCGACCGCCGACGTGCTGCGCGGTATCGCCGAGACCAGGCGGACACTCACCCCGGAGATGGTCGCGGAGTTCGAGCAGGACATAGCGGACTTCGCGCGCGTCTAGGGAAGCATCCCGTGCAGCGGGAACACCGCGTTCCTCGTTGCCAGGATTGCCTGGTCGACGGGATCGGCGGGATCAAATCCATTCTCATAATCGGGGAACGAGGCATCGGCGCCTTCGGTCATCGATTCCGGAGCTCGCTCCGTGGTCGATGAGAGCACGACTTCACGCCACGGCTCAGGCGTCGGCGCGGCCGGGTCGACCGGACGGCCGGCGGCCTCGGAAATCAGGTGCGTCCACGTCCTCGGGACTACCTGGACAAGCTGGTAGCCCCCGCCGCCGGTGAGCAGCCAGCGGCCACCTGCGGTCTCGTGCGCAAGCCGGTGGATGGTGGCGTGGGCGGCCCGCTGGGCGTCGATGGTGACCTCGAGGTTGGCCAGCGGGTCACTCCAGTGCGTGTCGCAGCCGTGCTGGCTGACCAGAACCTGCGGACGGAAGCTGCGCAGCAGCGGCGGCACGACCGCGTGCAGCGCGCGCAGCCAGCCCCCGTCCCGGGTGCCTGCGGGCAGCGCGACGTTGACCGCCATGCCCTCGGCCGCAGGCCCGCCAATCTCGCCAGCCCGCCCGGTACCGGGGAACAGGGTCGCGGGGTGCTCGTGCAGGCTGATCGTCAGCACCCGAGGGTCGTCCCAGAACGCGGCCTGCACGCCATCACCGTGGTGAACGTCGATGTCCACGTAGGCGACGCGCTCCACACCTTGGCTTAGCAACCACGAGATCGCGATCGCCGGGTCGTTGTAGATGCAGAACCCGCTGGCGTTCTTGGCCATCGCGTGGTGCAGGCCGCCCGCGATGCTGACCCCGTGCTGTGCGGACCCGGACCACATGGCGCGCGTCGCCGCCAGCGTGGCGCCGGCCACGAGTGCGGCCGCCTCGTGCATGCCAGCGAAGATCGGATCGTCCTCCGTGCCGAGCCCGTGCCGGAGCAATGGCGCCAGGTCGGACGCCTGCAGCCTGCCGGTGTCCGCCAGCTCGCCCGCTTCCTTGACGGCGTCGATGTAGCCGGCGTCGTGCACGAACTGCAGCTCGTCATCCGAGGCGGGATCGGCCGATGCGACGGTCACACCGTCGGCGGCCAGCACGCCGAACGCCCGCGCAAGCTCGATCGTCAGCTTCACCCTGATCGGGTTGAGCGGGTGCCGCGGGCCGAAGTCGTAGCCGGTCAGCCGCTCGTCCCAGGACACGTGCAAGGTACACGTCACGATGCGCAGCCCCCTTCCGGTGCCGTGCGGCAAGCCTGCCACATCCCCGCCACGCGGGCCGCGGTTCAGCTGGCTGCCACCGGCACCGCCCTCGGTGGCTGGCAGGGCCAAAGGTCCTGACAGCATTGGCCTGTTGGGCCGGTGCGGATTTTCCCGGCGTGCAGGCATGCTGGTGAGAACCCGTCCTGCGGGAGGATCGGCCATGGA
>JASHTT010000639.1 GCA_030040415.1 Streptosporangiaceae bacterium
TTCCGGCTGGAGCAGGGTGCGGATCGCGTCCCGGTTGGCCTCAGTTGGTTCCTTCCAGTACGCCCGGATGGGGTTCCAACCGTCGCTGAGGCCTTCGGTGTAGGCGTTGCCGTTCTGAGTGATGATCGCGGTCACTCGGTCCGGCTGCCGGACGGCCAGCCGGAAGCCGGTCGGAGCGCCGTAATCGAAGACGTAGAGCGCGTAGCGGTCGAGGCCAACCCTGTCGGTGAAGGCCTCCAGGACATCGGTGAGTGCCTCGAACGTGTAGGTGAAGCTGTCCCGGCCCGGCATGTCAGATTGGCCGAAGCCGATCAGGTCGGGTGCGATCACGCGGAAGCGGTCAGACAGTAGCGGGATCAGGTCCCTGAACATGTGACTGGCGCTCGGGTAGCCGTGCAGCAGCAGGAGCTTCGGAGCGTCGGGCGGGCCGGACTGGCGGTAGAAGACCTTGAGGCCGTTGATGTCGACGGTGTGATAGGTCGTGGGCTTCATGGTGCGGCTCTCCTAAGTGTCAGCTCGATTTCAGGTCGCCGGCCGCGTCGAGGATGATGTCGGCGACGTCCTGCGGGGAGGTGACCAGCGGGGTGTGGTCGACCGGCCGCGTGCGCACGCGGGCATCCATCCGCCCCGCGGTGAAGCGCTGGGTTCGCGGGTTAATCATGCGGTCTTGCTCGGCGATCAGGACCCACGTCGGTCTGTCCCGCCACAGCGGCCGGCCGACCGGGACGCCGACGCATGCGATGTTGATCGGGCGCTGGACCGCGGCCAGGACGGTCACCTCGTCCGAGGATGCGTTCGGTGCGAAGGCTTCAGGGAAGGCCTCAGCTGGCAACCAGACCAGCCCGTGCGTGTCAGGTTTGAACTCCGGTGCCTTGGGGTGCGGCTCGTCGCGGGTAAGGACGTCGGCGACGGTCTCGCCTTCGTCCGGTGCAAGCGCGGCGATGTAGACCAGCGAAGCCACCTTCGCGTCCCTGATCTCCGCGATTACCGCCCCGGCGTATGCGTGGCCGGCCAGCACGACCGGGCCATCGAGCCGTTCCAGCACGCGCTCGACCGCGGCGACGTCGTCGGCCAGTGATGTGAGCGGCAGCGGTGCCGCCACGACCTTCCCGACGCCGGCCGCCCTGAGCGGGCCGATCACCTTGCTCCAGCTCGACCCGTCGGCCCAGGCGCCGGGCACGAGCACGACATTGACGTCGTTCGCAGGCATGGTTTCCTCGCTCTCATCGGATCCGGGACTAAGGCATTCACATGTCCAGGACGACGTCGGTAGTGGGCCGGGAGCAGCAGATGAGCACCTGGCCGTCGGGCGGTGGCTCGAGCGGATCCGGGGCATAGCTGATGTCGCCAGAGAGCAGGGTCGTAACGCAGGTGTGGCACACGCCGGTGCGGCAGCTCCAACGGGTGGGAACGTCGCAGGCGTCGGCGAGGTCGAGCACACTGTGCCACTCGTCGCTGAAGTGCGTAGTGAGGCCGCTGCGGGCGAAGGTGACCTGCGGCCCGGTTCCGGGCGGGCCAGCCGGCTGGTGGGGAGGCTGACGCTGCTGCGTGGTGATGCCGGGGTTGATCGATGCCAGTGCACCGAACGGCTCGGTATGGATGCGGGCCTTGTCCAGGCTAAGCGCGGTCAGGGCGTCCTGCATGTCGGTCATGAACGAGGCAGGCCCACAGATGTAGGCGGCGGCGCTGGCCGGGATCGCCAGTGCGGCGAGGGCATCCCTAGTGATGTGCCCGGCGGCGGCGTGCGCCCGCTGGCGCTGCGCGGGCGTCGCGGCGCTGTAGAACACGTGCTCGCAGGCATGCGGCAGCAGCCGCAGCAGGTCGTGAGCCTCGGCCGCGAAGGGATGCTCGGCCGGCCCGCGTGATCCGTGCAGCCACCAGACTTCTCTCTCGGAACGCGCTGTCGCGAGCTGGTGCAGCATCGACAACACGGGCGTGACGCCGATGCCGGCGGACACCAGCAGGATCGCGCCGGTGTCATCGTCGAGCACGAACTCGCCGCGGGGCGCGGCCACGTCGAAGACCGCGCCCGGCCGTACCTTGCGGTTCAGATAGCCACTGGCGACGCCCTGGGGTTCCTGCTTGACGCTGATCCGGTAAACGCCCCCCTCGGGATCCGAAGACAGCGAGTAGCTGCGCACCGGTGCAGGCGTCCCGGCACCGCTGACTCTCAAAGTCAGGTACTGCCCCGCCCGAGCGGGCGGCAGCGTGCTGTCATCCGCAGCGGCCAGGTAGATCGACGTGACAGTCTTGGTCTCGCGGACGACCCTGGTGACGCGCAGCTGCCTGAACGCTGGCCAGGCCGGCTCGGCTTCCGGCGCCGGCGGCACCGCCAGGTCGCGGAACGAGCCCTGCCAGCCGGGGCTCAGGGCTGGGATTCGCAGGGCGGTGCGCAGCTTGGCCGGATCACGGCCGGGAAGGTAGAGCAGCGCATCGGTGTCGGCCACCGACAGGGCGCCGGGCCCGGTGGTCGTCTTGACGATCTCATCGCCGGCCTCGACGTGGCCCTCGGTAATCACGCGCATGTAGAAGCCGGGACGATGATGGCTGACCAGCAACGCAGGCAGTTCCGGCTGGCGGAGGCGCAGGCCAACCCGGTAGCAGGTGACCCGCGGCTGGGTGACCTCGAACTCGGCCTCACCGATCCGGTACCGGTCGCCGATGCACACCTCGTCGTCGGCCAGTCCCTCGACGGTCAGGTTCTCCCCGAACTGGCCATAGGCACCGACGTCATCCCAGCCGAAATGCTCCTGCCAGTACCGGTAGGAATCGAGCTGGTAAACCAGCACGGCGCGCTGCTCGCCACCATGCCCGGCAAGGTCGCCCTGGCCGTCCCCGTCGATATTCAGCCGCCGCACCATCTGCTTCCCCGCCGCCGGGTACTTCCAGACGCCGGTGTGCACGGTCTTGCCTTGCCAGGCCACGTCCTTCGGCGTGCCGACGTTCACCGACACCAGCACCGGCGCAGTCACAGGCGGCCGCCCGGAGGAGCCTCATCTGTGCTGAGATCGCGGTCGATACCGTGCGCGATCACGCTCTGGCCCGGCTCCGCCCGCATCCGCTGGCCGTCGATGCTCACCTCGGCCCCGTCGGCCTCGAACGAGATAAAGCCAGCGACGGCTTCGACTTCGGGCCAGGCATCCAGGTAAGACCAGGCCGCCCGACGCGCGTCCCCGATGTCGTAATAACTGCACACCCCCTTGTACGGGCAGAACGTGCGGAAGCCGACCGCGGTGAGTGCGTCCTCGCTCACATCCGCGCGCGGGACGTACCAGCGCGGCGCGAACCCGGACTCAAACAACACCAGAGGCCGGCTCGTGTCCGCGATCACCTGATCCCCGTGCCGGACGACCAGATGCCGGCTGGTCCTGCGGATGTCGATCCTGTGGTATGGGTCGGCGGCGTGGCCGACGATCCGGTCGTCTTCCTCGTAGAACGAGTCCATCGCCCGCCACGCGAACGCCACCCGGCCGGCCAGGTCGCGGGCGTACGCAGGCAGTTCGGTGTGCTGCCAGGCCGCTCGCGGCTTCCTGTGCTCCCCCGCCCGGACGGTGTACCACGATGTCTTGCCGAGATCCCGGTGGATCGTCGTGTGCTCCGTCGGCTCCAGCACGCCCTCGGCCATCGCGCTGGCGGGGAAGTAGGCCACCGGATAGCGCCCAGGTTCGTGCAAGATCACGACGTCCTCGCTGTCGGCGATCCACTCGCCGCCGGACTTAACCCGCATGCGCCGACGCAGCGGCTCGGCGAACAGCATCCGCTCCGGCAGCGGATCGGGGACCAGGAACCGGCCGACCGCTCCGGGGGCAAGCGGCCCCTGCTGCCACGAAAGTCCCATCGGGTACCTCCCACGCGACTCTGATGTCAGGTAAGCGGCTCGCCACCGTCGATATGCAGCGTCTGGCCGGTGAGAAACGAACTGGTCAGGGCGAACATGACGGCGTCCGCTATGTCGCCGACGGTGCCGATCCGCCGCACCGGGTTGCGAGCGCTCATGTCCGCGAAGTACTTCGCTTTGCCTCGCTCGCCGAGGGCGTCCCAGGCGCCGGTATCGACCACGCCAGGAGAAATGGCGTTCACGCGGATGGGAGCAAGCTCGAGGGCCAGGGAACGCGCGAGCGCGTCGGCGGCTGCATTCGTTATGGCCACGGCCATCGTGCCGACCGAGATCTTCACCGCGGCGACGCCCGAGAAGATGACGAAAGACCCGCCAGCACTCATCCGGGGCGCGAAATACCTGGCTAGCATGAGCGGGCCGATCACTTTGGTGTCGAACGACAGCCGGACCTCGTCGCGGTGCAGGTCAGCTATGCGACCACGGGCCCGCGCGGATCCGGTCGAGACCACGTGGTCGATCGCGCCGAGCCGACCGCTCAGGCTGGCGATCGAGTCATCGTCGGTGAGGTCGAGGTACTCGACGCTGACTTCGTGCTCGTCGGCATATGCCGCCTTCAGTGCTTCCTGATTGCGGCCGGCGGCCACAACGGCGGCCCCGGCGGCACGGGCAGCCAGCACGATGGCCCGTGCGAAGCCGCTTCCCCGCCCGACGACAAGGACGGTCTGGTTCTGCAGGAGTCCGTTCATGACAGGGTCCGTTCGAGGAAGGGCCGGATGTAGCCGATCGTGGCATCAAGCTGGCTTTCGAGCAGGAAGTGGCCGCCGTCGAGCAGGTGGATCTCGGCGCGGTGCGCGTCAGCGGCGAACGCGCGTGCGCCGTCCGGGCCGAAGATCTCGTCGTTGCTGCCCCAGACCGCGAGCAGCGGTACCCGGCTGTCGCGCAGGTAGGCGTGCAGGTACGGGTAGAGCGGGAGATTCGCGGCGTAATCGGCGAAAAAGCTGAGCTGGATCTGGTCATTGCCGGGGCGCGACACAAGGGCGAAGTCGTGATACCAGTTGTCAGGGCTGACCACGCTCTGGTCCGGGACTCCATGCAGGTACTGCCAGCGGATCGCTTCCAGTGTGAGGGACTCGCGGACCGCCGCTTCGGTCTGGGGGGTCTGTTCCTCCCAGTACTCCCGCACTGGCTTCCAGAACGCCTCGGCGAACCCGGCCTCGTAGCCGTTGCCGTTCTGGGTCATGATCGCGGTGACCGCGGCCGGGTCGGCCAGGGTCAGGCGCCACCCGATCGGCGCCCCGTGATCCTGGACGTACATCGCATACCGGGTGATTCCTAGGTGGCCGAGTAGCGCTCCGGTCAGCCCGGCGACTGCATCGAAGGTGTAGCCGCACTGGTCGGCGGGCGGCGCATCAGAGAAGCCGAAGCCGAGGTGATCCGGGGCGATCACGTGATACCGGTCGGCCAGCGCCGGAATCAGGTTGCGGAACATGAACGAGCTGGCCGGAAAGCCGTGCAGCAACACAACCGCTGGCGCATCCGATGGCCCGGCCTCCCGGTAGAACAGCCGTCGCCCCTCGACGATGGCGTAGCGATGGTGAACGCTCGTCATCGTTCGACGCTGCATCACGAGTACCGGCTGTCGCATCCCCCGCCGGGTAGTCATCCCGCGAGGCTCGGAGGCAGACTGTGAGAAGCCAGGTGTCGTAGTAGCTCGCAACCCATGACAAACCGGATGAGGGGCGCAGCCGTGGCCAGGACCGCGCGCGTGTCGGGGAGTTCCGTTGCGACGGAGCGTCCGGCAGGTCTGACTGGCCGCGAACCCGAGTGCGCCGAGCTCGACTTGCTGGTCAGGGACATTAGCGCAGGGCGGAGTAGGGCGCTGGTTCTCCGCGGGGAGCAGGGGATCGGCAAGACGGCGCTGCTCGACTACGCTGCCAGCAGCGCGACCGGCTGCCGGGTTGAACGGGCCACCGGCGTCCAGGCGGAGCTGGAGCTGGCCTTTGCTGGCCTGCACCAGCTCTGCGCACCCATGCTGGATCACCTCGAGGGTATTCCCGACCCGCAGCGCGATGCCCTGCGGACGGCGCTGGGACTGAGCGCGGGGCCGGTGCCGGATCGCTTTCTCGTCGGCCTGGCAGTGCTAAGCCTGCTGTCGGACGTCGCCGAACAGCAGCCACTGCTGTGCCTGGCGGATGACGGCCAGTGGCTCGACCAGGCTTCGGCTCAGGTGTTGGCCTTTGTCGCCCGCCGTCTCGAGGCCGAGTCGGTCGGCCTGATCTTTGCAGTCAGCGCGCCCGCCCGCGAGCTGGCCGAGCTGCCCACCCTCGCCATCGGCGGCCTGCGCGACGCGGACGCCCGGCGGCTGCTCCACGCGAATCTGACGGGCCCAATCGATCCGCAGGTCAGCGAACAGATCCTGGCCGAGGCGCACGGCAACCCCTTGGCACTACTCGAGCTGCCCCGCGGCCTGACTGCCGCTCAGCTGGCCGGCGGATTCGGCCTTCCCGGCGCGACGGAGAGTGCCTCGGCGCTGGAAGAGACCTTCCGGCAGCGGGTCCACGCGCTCCCGGACGAGACCCGCACGCTGTTGCGTATCGCGGCGGCCGATCCGACCGGTGACGCGGCGCTGCTCTGGCGGGCGGCGGCCGCCGCCGGTATCGGCCCCGACGCAGCTACGCCCGCCGCGCAGGCTGGCCTCGCCGAGTTCGGTGTCAGGGTCCGGTTCCGCCACCCGCTGGTCCGCTCGGCGGCTTACCGGTCGGCGTCAATCGAGGAGATGCGGCAGGCGCACAGGGCGCTGGCCGAGGTCACCGATCCACGCCTTGACCCGGATCGCCGCGCATGGCACCGGGCGCAGGCTGCGGCCGGACCCGATGAGGACGTCGCCGAAGAGCTAGAACGCTCGGCGGGCCGCGCCCAGGCTCGCGGCGGAGTGATCGCGGCAGCGGCGTTCCTGGAACGTGCGGCAGTGCTGACGCTAGAGCCAGGCGAGCGCGCGCGGCGCGCGCTGGCGGCCGCGGAGGCCAAGCTGCAGGCCGGCGAGCTTGACACGGCGCGTAACGTGCTGGCGCTGGCCCAGACCGGGCTAGCCAGCGACACGCTGGCGGCGAGGGTAGAGCTGGTCAGGGCCCGCATCGCGTTCGCAGCCAGCCGCGGCGGCGACGCGCCGCTTGTGCTGGTCGCGGCGGCCAAGCGCCTCGAGCCTGTGGACGTCAAACTGGCCCGAACGACCTACTTGGAGGCCCTGTCGGCGGGAATCTTCGCCGGGCAGCTAGCAGGGCCCGGCAGCAGCATGTGGGATGTGGCCCGCGCCGCGGCGGCGGCACCAGCCCCCGCGCGTCAGCCGGAGGCTACCGACCTGCTGCTCGACGGCCTGGCCGCGTATTACACGGTCGGATATGACGCCGGCGTACCGGTTCTGCACCGGGCGCTCAAGGCGCTTGGCAACGGGATGCCGGTTGCGGACGAGCTCCGCTGGCTGTGGCTCGCATGTGTTGCGGCCGTGCATACCTGGGATGACGACGCGTGGGAGCGGCTGTCGGCGCGGTATGTGACGCTTGCCCGCGAGACGGGGGCGCTTGGCGAGCTGCCGCTGGCGCTGAGCATGCGGGCGAACCGGCTGCTGCTGACCGGGCATCTGGCCGCTTCGGAGGCGATGGTCGCCGAGTCGGTGACCGCGATGCAGGCTACCGGAGGCGCTCGCACGCCCTACGGCGACCTGCAGCTGGCGGCACTGCGCGGCGACGAGGCCAGGGTTTCCGCACTGGCCGACGCGGCCTCACCGGACGTGGCCGAGCGCGGCGAGGGCGCCGGGATGGCTGCCGTCGGCATGGCGAACGCGCTGCTGTATCTCGCCCTCGGCAGGTATCAGGAGGCGCTGACCGCCGCCCAGCTCGCGACCGCGAGCCCGGGGAACGTCGCTACCCCGCCCTGGGCCATGGCTGAGCTCATCGAGGCCGCCGTGCGTACGGGTAAGCGTGACCTAGCGGCAGACGCCTACGAGCGCTTCGCCGACATGACCGACGCCAGCGGCACGGACTGGGCCCTCGGGCACCAGGCGCGGGCGCACGCACAGCTCAGTGAGGGCCAGCGGGCGGAGGAACTCTACCGCGAGGCGATCGCGCGGCTGGAGCGGACGAAGCTGAGCATCTGCCTGTCCCGTGCTCACCTGCTGTACGGCGAGTGGCTGCGCCGCGAACGTCGCCGCATCGACGCACGCGCACAACTCCGGACCGCGTTCGACATGCTGGACTCGATGGGCGTCGCGGGGTATGCCGAGCGGGCCAGACGCGAGCTGCAGGCCACTGGCGAGACCGTGCGCAGGCGCTCCGCCCCGGCGCGGAACGACGAGCTGACGGCACAGGAGTCGCAGATTGCCAGGCTGGCCACACAGGGCCTGTCGAACCCCGAGATCGGCGCCCGGCTCTATATCAGCGCGCACACGGTCCAGTACCACCTGCGCAAGGTCTTCGCCAAGCTCGGGATCACAGCCCGCAGTCAGCTTGAGCTCGCGCTCGCGGACGCGTTCCGGAACGACGAGCAGCGGGCAAGCCAGTCGCACGTGAGCACGCCCGACCGCGCCGCTACCGCAGCAGCAGGACCGCCTGGCCGTTGAGCCTGGGCAGTTCCGCAATCACGCCCAGGAATTTCCCGGTCGGGAAATTAAAGGCGATGACGTGATCCTGGCCGACGCAATAGAGGTGGCCTCCGGGGCCGAACCGCAGTCCGCGCGGTCTGGTGAATCTCACCGTGGGATGGGGCTTCAGCACGCGGACCAGACGACCGGTGAACGGGTTGTACTCGCGGATGGTGGCGGTGGCGCCCGGCGAGCCAAATGGCCATTCGCTGGAAACGACGAGGTTGCCGCCGGGGGCGACCGCCAGGTCGAGCGGGCTCAGCTCCGGGTCATTCACCAATCGCGGGCTGCGCAGTGTGCCCCGGTGATCGAACACGGTGATCGTGTTGTCACCTTCACCGGACGGACCGATACCAGATGACAAGTAGAGCTCGCCGCCGTCGCCGAAGCCGAATCCGCGAGGGAACGGGACAACGCCGTCGGGCAGGAGCAGTTCGCCTTCGGCGTCGAGCCCGGGCGGCAGGGCCAGGATCGTGCCGCGGCGCCGGAGAGTAACGCAGTAGCGGCCGTCCGGTGCGAATGTGCCGCCGCCGCCATCCAGGCCTTCTCTACGGCCCGAGTCCAGAGCGACAGTGCCGTTCTTGTCGAGTGCGAGCACCCGGTCGTCACCACTGGTGACGTAGACCAGGTCGCCTCTCGGGCTCAGGCTGAGGCCGCGCGGATCAGCGATCCGCAGGTCGTCGCTGAACGGCCCGGCAAGCTCCCCGCCAGGAGAGAAGGAGAGCAGCGTGCCGTATCCATCGCCGTTCGCGCCACTGGCGCTCGTGACCAGGATCCGCCTCATGGATGTCTCGCGGCCTTTCTTTGCTCCGTGAAGTCATGACCTGGTGGCCAGGCGGCCCGACGTCGGCGCAGGCCTCGGCGCCGCAGCATTGAGCCGCACAAGGGGCGCGGCGCGGACAGGGCGAAGCAGACTTGCTACTCCAGAGGCTGAACGGTGAATCCCAGTTTGCCGAGCACCCGTACGGCGCCCGCTTTGCCGCCCTCGAAGTCGCTGGGCGCCAAGCGCTGGCCGGTGGCGAGCTCGTAGGCGGTGCCCAGGATGGCCTTGTGCGGATAGTGTCGCCTGTTCCAGATCAGCTCGTAGCTGCGGCTTGGCCCGTAGCCGTGCTCGGCGAAGAACTGCTCTGGGCCGAGGCGGTCATAGTCCTTCAGTGCGGCGAGCACGTTGTCACGACTGACTTGATCCCACGCGACCATTGTCTGCACCTTTCATTTGTTCATTTGTGAACCTGCTGCCTTGTGCGAAATCCGTGCGGCACTCACTCGCTGGGGTCAGGGCGGTACTTGTCGATAAGCTGATCCGCGATCGCGTCGAGGTCGTTCCCGATGTAGTCGGGTTGTGGTCCGACTCCTAGGGGTGCGTTGCCTGGGCGAAGGATCAGGCCGGCCTGCCAGCCCGCTGACTGGGCGCCCACGGTGTCCCAGACGTGGCAGGCGATAAGGCAGATGTCGGCGGGGTCGACGCCGAGCGCGGTCGCGACGAAGTGGTAGGCCTCCGGGGCCGGCTTGTGCCGTCGCACGGTCTCGTCGACGCTCCCGAACGCGAGCAGCAGCTGGTGCTGATGCGCTTCTACGGGAACATGACGCAGGCCGAGATCGGCGAGCGGCTCGGCGTCTCCCAGATGCACGTATCGCGCCTGCTGGCGGGGGCCCTGAGCTACCTGCGCTCACGCGTGTCAGACGAGGGCGGCCGGGTCACTCGGGCGCACGCCTGACATCGGCCGCGCGGGGCGCGCGGCTGGGATGGGCTTGCCCATCCCAGCCGCCGGCCTTACCCTGAATGACAGTGTCTATGACGAAGGCACGCCCTTACGCCAGTCCATGGTGTGAGCGCTCGGCAGGCTGATCCGCCGAGTTGCATCCACCGGTCATGGCGCGACATCGAGGGTGTGCCTTTTGCGTGTCCAGCCCTCTTTCGGTCGTGCCGTGGCAGCGATAACGACCAGGAGGCATCTGTATGCGGATCGCCCTCATCACGGCACACGACCCCCTCACTCCTGCCGCCGAGCCGTGCGGACAGCAGCCGCAGTCACTCGCACGTGCCCTCGTCCGGCGCGGGCACCGCGTCACCATGTATGCACCCATCCAGGCCGGCTGCCGTCCGTCGGCCGCGATCGTCGGCGGCGTCTCGATCGAGCACGTCTGCGCCGGTCCGGCCGGTCCAGCCAGGGCCAGCACAGCGCAGGCGGCGGCCTATGTCCCCGAGTTCGCGTCATCGCTGGCCGACCGCTGGCGGACCAGGCAGCCGGATGTCGTGCACGCGTTCTCATGGACGAGTGGCCTCGCAGCGCTGGCCGCCGTGCGGGGCACCAGCGTGCCCGTCGTGCAGACGTTCGGGTCGCTGGGCCAGGCGGAACGGCGGCACGGGGCCGTCGTGCCGGACTCCCGTCTTCGGCTGGAGCCTGCCATCGCGCGCAGCGCGTCGGCGGTCCTGGCCAGCTCCGCTGACGAGGCGGCCGAACTGGCAAGGCACGCCGTGCCCAAGTCCGTCGTGCGGGTCATCCCGGCCGGGATCGACACGCAGACGTTCTGTCCGGACGGCGCCACGGACGGCCGGGGCAGCCGGGCCCGGCTCGTCACAGTGGTGTCGCCTGGTCAGCCGCACGGGCTGACGCTCGTGATCCGTGCACTCGCCCAGCTGCGGACCGCGGAACTCGTGATCGTCGGCGGGCCGGACAGCAAGCACCTGCCGAAGACGGGTGAGTTCCGTGACCTCGCCAGGCTGGCGTCGGCGCTCGGCGTGCGGAATCGGGTCAGGTTCGCCGGTGAACTCGGCTCGGCCAGGCTTGCCGCGCTGCTGCGTTCGGCTGACGTCCTGGTCAGCGCCGCGCCGTACGACCCATCGGGCCTGGCCGCGATTCAGGCCATGGCCTGCGGTACGCCTGCCGTCGTGTCCGGAGTTGGCGGGCAGCAGGACGCGGTGGTCGACGGCACCACCGGCCTGGTCGTTCCGCCCATGCGGGCCGACCTGCTCGTCCACCGGCTGCGCGCCCTGCTGGGCGCGCCCGCGCTGCTGCAGGCCTACGGAATTGCCGCGGCAGACCGCGCGAGGTCCCGGTACTGCTGGGAGCGGGTTGCCGGCGAGACAGCGGCTGTCTACCAGCGTTGCCGGCCTGACCGTGCCGGCCTGTCGCGGTCGTCGCTGGCCAGCGCGGAAGCGCCCGACGAGGAGGCCGCGATGGAGCAGGACGAGGCGATGGCGATGTTCGCCTGACGAGGCTGACCCTGGCTGCCAGGGCCGGCTTCGCGGCGGCTCGCGGAGTGCGGGTGCCCGCCCGCCCGGGCGCCTGCCCCTCGAGCCGCCGCGCGGGTCGGCACCGAGACCACGTGGCATGCTTGACTGGCGCCGGTGTCTGCGGACGGACAGGTCGGCCGGCCCATGTAGTCCCGTTCCCTGTATTGGAGCCTTGTTGGCGGACAGCGCGCGGCATCTGCCCGGCGTGGCGACCTCCCCGCAGGGTGGGGTAAGCCTGGCCGCCTGCACCACCCTGCGGCTGGGCGGGCCCGCGGCGCGCTTCGTCGATGCGTCAGCTGAGGACGAGCTGGTGGCCGAGGTGCGGGCCGCCGACGCGGCTGGCGAGCCCGTGCTGGTACTCGGCGGCGGCAGCAACCTCGTCGTGGCCGACAGCGGCTTTCCCGGGACGGTTGTGCGAGTCGGCCTGCGAGGCACCATATCCGAACGGCGCCCCGATGGCGTGCAGGTCACGGCTGCGGCCGGCGAGGACTGGGACGGCCTGGTGCTGCGGTGCGCGGCTGACGGCTTGTCCGGGATCGAGTGCCTGTCCGGGATCCCCGGCCTGGTCGGGGCGACGCCCATCCAGAACGTCGGGGCATACGGCCAGGAGGTCGCGCAGACCGTGGTCGCCGTGCGTGCTTACGACCGCCTGCTGAACACGGTGGTCACGCTCGCGCCGGCCGACTGCGCGTTCGGCTACCGGACAAGCATGTTCAAGCGTGTTGCGGGGTCCTGGCCTGGGCCTGGCGGGCCAGGCGCGCCTGGCGGGCGTGGCGGGCGTGGCGGGCGTGGCGGGCCTGACGGCGGGGTCCTTGAGGCGGTCGGCGCGACCGGGCGGTTCGTCGTGCTCGGCGTCACGTTCCGGCTGGCCGCCGACCCGCTGTCGGCTCCGGTCAGGTACGCCGAGCTATGCCGCGTGCTCGGCATCGAGGAGGGCGGCCGGGTGCCGTTGGCCGACGCTCGCGCCGCCGTGCTCGAACTGCGTCGCGGCAAGGGAATGGTGCTGGACGACGCCGATCCCGACACCCGCAGCGCCGGATCGTTCTTCACCAACCCGGTGCTGTCGGCCGAGGAGTTCGCCGGCCTGTCGGCCAGGGTGGACGGACCGATCCCGCACTGGCCGGCCAGCGACGATCAGGTGAAGGTGCCTGCAGCGTGGCTGATCGAGCGCGCCGGGTTCGGCAAGGGCTTCCGCGGTGGCGGCAATGCCGATGACGCACGGATCTCGACCAAGCACACGCTGGCGTTGACCAACCCTGGCGGGGCGAGCACGGCCAGCCTCATGGAGCTGGCCCGGCAGGTCAGGGACGGAGTGCGCAAGACGTTCGGGGTCGAGCTGGTGAACGAGCCCGTGCTGGTCGGCGTCAGCCTGTGACGCGGCGTTAGCGCGGGGCGACGGGTCGCCCGGCCGGGCTCGCGGCGTCCGTGAGCCAGGAGTCGATGCCAATCAGCAGCCGTCGCCGCACGTCGGCAGGGGCCACCGAGCTGCGCACCGACATCCGGGCCAGCTCGGCAAGCGCGTTGTCGTCTAGGCCGAACACGTCGCGGGCCAGCTCGTACTGCGCGGCGAGCCGCGGACCGAACAGCAGTGGGTCGTCGGCACCGAGGGCAACCGGCACGCCGGCGTCGAGCAGACGCAGCAGCGGGACTTCGCTGAATGCCCTGGCCACGCCCAGCGCGACGTTCGAGGTCGGGCACACCTCGAGCGGGACTCCCTCGGCCGCCAGGCGAGCAAGCAGGCCGTGATCGCGCGCCGCCGACACGCCGTGCCCGATGCGGTCAGCCCGCAGGTCATCGAGGCAGGCCGCGACGCTGGCGGGGCCGACCAGTTCGCCGCCGTGCGGCACAAGCAGCAGGCCCGCCCGCTCGGCTATCCGGAACGCCGGGGCGAAGTCCGCGACCCTGCCCCGGCGCTCGTCGTTGCTGAGCCCGAAGCCGATTACGCCCCGCCCCGCGTACAACGCGGCCAGCCTGGCCAGCGTGCGGGCCTCGAATGGGTGCTTAGTGCGGTTCGCCGCCACGATGATCCCGATGCCCACGCCGGTGGCGGCCGTGGCGCCCGCCGCTGCGTCCAGGACGAGCTCAAGCGTCGGCGTCAGCCCGCCGAGCCTGGCGGCGTAGCCGGACGGGTCGATCTGCAGCTCGAGCCAGCCGGATCCGTCGGCGCGCTCGTCTTCAGCCGCCTCTCGGATCAGCCGGCGCACGTCGTCCTCGCCGCGGACGACGGACCGGGCGATGTCATAGAGCCGCTGGAACCGGAACCAGCCGCGTTCGTCGGCCGCGCTGAGGTGCGGCGGCCACTCCTGCGCCAGCGCTTCTGGCAGGTGCACGCCATGCGCCAGGGCCAGCTCGACGAGCGTGGCGTGCCGCATCGACCCGGTGAAGTGCAAATGCAGGTGCGCCTTCGGCAGCGCCGTCAGTGGCCGGCCCATCCCGCAAGTCTGCCAGCGGACGGACGGCCAGCGGGCTGCTCTACCGACCCGAGCTCAGCAGCTTGGCCAGCCTGGAGACGCCTTCTTCGAGGTCGGCGTCACCGAGCGCGCAGGACAGCCTGAAGTAACCGTCGGTGCCGAAAGCCTCGCCCGGAACGACCGCCACGTCGACCTCGTCGAGCAGCAGCTCAGCCAGCTCTGCCGAGGTGGCTGGCGTGCGCCCGGCAAGCTCCCGGCCGAGCACTCCCTTCACCGACGGGTAGCAGTAGAACGCACCCTCGGGCAGCGGGCACACGATCCCCGGCACGTCGTTGAGCATCGAGGTCATGACCTGCCTGCGGCGGTCGAACGCCGCCCGCATCTGGGCGACGGCCGACAGATCGCCGGACACAGCGGCGAGCGCTGCCGCCTGTGCCACGTTCGAGACGTTCGAGGTGGAGTGCGACTGGAGGTTGGCGGCGGCGCCGATGACATCAAGCGGGCCGATCATCCAGCCGACCCGCCAGCCCGTCATCGCGTACGTCTTGGCCACGCCGTTCAGCACCACGCACCGGTCGGCAATCTCGGGCGCCACGACGGGCATAGATACGAACTTCGCGCTGCCGTAGACCAGGTGCTCGTAGATCTCGTCGGTGATGACCCAGATGCCGCGCTCGGCGGCCCAGCGGCCGATCTCCGCCACCTGCTCAGGCGGGTAGACCGCACCCGTGGGGTTGGACGGCGAGACGAACAGCAGCAGCTTGGTGCGATCGGTGCACAGCGCGTCGAGCTGCTCGACCGATGCGCGATAACCGGAGGTCTCGTCCGTGTACACGAGCACGGGAACGCCGCCAGCGAGCTTGATCGACTCCGGATAGGTGGTCCAGTACGGGGTCGGCAGCAAGACCTCGTCACCCGGATCGAGCAGCGTGGCGAAAGCTTCGTACACGGCGTGCTTGCCGCCGTTGGTGACGAGCACCTGGCTGGGCGTGACGACCAGGCCCGAGTCGCGGGCCGTCTTCTCCGCTATCGCTTCGCGCAGCTCAGGCAGCCCCGGGGTGGGTGTGTACTTGTGGAAGCGCGGCTGGGCGCACGCACGGGCCGCGGCCTCCACGATGTAGTCCGGCGTCGGGAAGTCGGGCTCGCCCGTGCCGAAGCCGATCACCGGACGGCCTGCGGCCTTGAGCGCCCTCGCCTTGGCATCGACGGCGAGCGTCGCCGACTCGGAGATCGAGGCGATCCGGGCGGAGATCCTTGTCGATGGCTGACCCATGCGCCCATGATCGCATCCTTCCGCCCGCGCCGCGTCCTGAGGGGCAATGGCTGCCCGGTCCGTTGCCCGCGGTGGCGGGCTCATTGGCGGTTGCTGGGCTGTTGCTGGCGAAGCTGGGTAACGGGGCCGTGCCCGCCGGGCGGCGTTCGACGGTGGGCGGCGGAACACGTACACTTCGGATCTGGTGGTGGTGCACCAGAGGTCCGTGCATGCCCGCGCGGGCAGGCCCAGCACAGGCCGTATAGGGCAGTAGCTCAATTGGCTAGAGTTCCGGTCTCCAAAACCGGCGGTTGGGGGTTCGAGTCCCTCCTGCCCTGCGAGTACGGTCCGCGCGTTGTGCGGGCAGAAGGCGGCGCCAGCCGACACTAGATAGTCGCTCAGGTGAGGACATGGCAACTCAGACACGTGGCCCGGCCCCGGACAGGGCAGCAAAGCCCAGCCGCCCGGCAAGGCAGGCCAGGACCAGTCCGGCCAAGTTCGTCACCGAGGTCCGGGACGAACTCCGCAAGGTCGTATGGCCGACTAGAAAAGAACTCGTGACCTACACGACGGTGGCTCTCGTGTTCATCCTGGTCATGGTCGGGATCGTGTCCGGGCTGGACTACGTGTTCACCAGGCTGGTTTTCTCCCTCTTCGGCTAAGGCTCTGACAGCCGGGTCTCCCGGCTGAGTGTCCGGCCGCGCACGGAGCGTGGCAGCATGATCGTAGGAGCGCCAGCCTGCACCGAAGCCGGGCGGCGCGATGCTTGGCAGCGCTGCCGAGTGGGTGGATAGCTAACGCAGCGCCAAGACCGCAGGAAGAAAGAAGAAGAAGTCGTGTCCGAGTCCGAACTGCCGCTAGGCGAACCGACGGGCGGTTTCCCGGCTGCCTCCGGCGAGCCCGGCGAGCCCGGCGACGCTCAAGATTTCGGCGACGCCGCAGATTCCGAGCTATCCGGCGAGCATTCCGACGAGGCCGAGAGTGAAGCCTCCGGGGCGTCAGGCGCCGATGACATACTCGCGTTCGGCCAGCCAGACGGCGTCGACCCCGGTGCCGTCGACCCCGGTGCCGTCGACCCCGGTGCCGGCGACAACAGCGCCGCCGACAACAGCGCCGCCGACAACAGCGCCGCCAACGGCGAGGCCGGCGAGGAGGACTCCGAGGCCGACCCGGTCGTAGCCTTCAAGGCCGAGTTGCGCACGCTGCCCGGAGACTGGTACGTCGTGCACTCCTACGCGGGTTACGAGAACCGGGTACGAACCAACCTGGAGAGCCGGACCCAGTCGCTGAACATGGAGGATTACATCTTCCAGATCGAGGTGCCCACGCACGAGGTGATCGAGGTCAAATCGGGCAAGCGGCAGCAGGTTCAGGAGAAGGTGCTGCCCGGCTACATCCTGGTGCGGATGGACCTGACGGACGAGTCCTGGGCCGCGGTGCGCAACACCCCGGGCGTGACCGGGTTTGTCGGCCTGTCCAGCAGGCCTTCGCCGCTGAGCCTGGACGAGGTTGCGAACCTGCTCGCGCCCGTGCCGGAGGAGAAGGCGGCGAAGAAGGCCGAGACGATGCGTGCTGCTGCCGTTGACTTCGAGATCGGTCAGTCGGTTACCGTAATGGACGGGCCGTTCGCCAATCTCCCCGCCACGGTGAACGAGATCAACACCGACACGCAGAAGCTCAAGGTGCTGGTCTCGATCTTCGGACGGGAGACACCGGTTGAGCTCTCCTTCGAGCAGGTAAGCAAGATCTGACCGGGAACGTGCACGCCCGGTCGCAGCAAAGGACAGCGAGGAAAGAACTCCAGACATGGCTCCCAGGAAGAAGAAGATCGCTGCAATCGTCAAGGTGCAGCTGAACGCTGGCGCGGCGACGCCCGCGCCGCCTGTCGGCACGGCTCTCGGCCCGCACGGCGTCAACATCATGGACTTCGTGAAGCAGTACAACGCGGCTACCGAGGGCCAGCGCGGGAACGTCATCCCCGTCGAGATCACCATCTACGAGGACAGGTCGTTCAGCTTCATCACGAAGACCCCGCCGGCGCCCGAGCTGATCAAGAAGGCGGCCGGGGTGCAGAAGGGCAGTGGCGAGCCGCACAAGACCAAGGTCGGCTCCATGACGCAGGCACAGGT
>JASHTT010000640.1 GCA_030040415.1 Streptosporangiaceae bacterium
TACTGGTTCTGCATGGAGACGAACCGGGTCCAGCCGTGCAAGCTGGCGGTGTACTGCATTTTGGAGAACTGCCAGGCCCACATGGATGACGCGCCGAGGTAGCGGACTTTCCCGGCCTTGACCATGTCGTGCAGGGCTTCCATGGTCTCCTCGACTGATGTCGCTGGGTCGAGGCGGTGGATCTGGTAGAGGTCGACGTAATCGGTACCGAGCCTGCGCAGGGAGTCATCGAGCTGCTCGACGATCGCGCGGCGGGACAAGCCCGACCCGCCTGGGCCGTCGTGCATCCTGAAGAACACCTTCGTGGCCAAGACGACGTCCTCGCGGCGGGTGTAGGCGCGGAGGGCTCGTCCGGTGATCTCCTCGGAGGTGCCGTAGCCGTAGGCGTTGGCAGTGTCCCAGAAGGTAATGCCGAGTTCGACGGCCTGGCGGAAGATCGGCTCGGCCGCTGTGTCGTCGAGCGCCCACTGGTTGAAGCCGCGGGAGGTGTCGCCGAAGCTCATGCAGCCGAGCGCGATGCGGCTGATCTTCAGTCCTGAGCTGCCGAGTGTCGTGTACTGCATCACTGTTCCTTTCGCTGGCGCCTGGTCAGCTAGCGTCCTGCGGGTCGAGGCGCAGCGTGACGGGCGGGGCGTGCGCGCCGGTAGGTGATGAGGCTACGGTCACGCGAGCGGAGCTCGGGCCTGGCCCGCACATCGCCGAACAGCACATCGTCGGTGAGTTCCACGAGCTTGGGGGCGAAGTTGCCGATCAACTGCTGGGCCGGAGTCTGGGGACCGGCGGTGGATTGCGATGCGGCGGTCATGCTGCCAAGTCAACGCGCTGACCTGCAGTTCTGGGAGTGACGGTTCTTCCGGGTAACGCCAGTACCTCCCAGCCAGCAGGACCCGCACCTACCGTAGAGGCCATGGACAACCGAGCCCAGGTCCGCGAGTTCCTCACCTCGCGGCGCGAGCGGATCTCACCTGCGCAGGCAGGGCTACCCGCCTACGGTGGCGGCAACCGCCGGGTCAAGGGCCTGCGGCGGGAGGAAGTCGCTCTCCTCGCGGGTGTGAGCATCGACTACTACGTGCGGATGGAACGCGGCAACCTGACCGGCGCCTCCCACTCCGTCCTCGACGGCGTCGCGACCGCACTCCAGCTCGACGAGGCCGAGCGAGCCCACCTGTTCGATCTCGCCCGCGCCAGCCAGCCAGCCTCACCGCGGCAGCGGCGGACGAAGACCTCCGGGGTAACCGCGGGCATCCAGCAGATCCTCGACGCCATCACCGACGCGCCCGCCTGGGTACGAAACGCCCGGCACGACATGCTCGCCGCCAACCAACTCGCCCGCGCCCTCTACGCCCCGGTCCTCGCCGACCCCCGCAGACCCCCCAACAACGCCCGCTTCGTCTACCTCGACCCCGTTGCGCGCGAGTTCTTCGCCGACTGGGAGCGCGCCGCCGACGACATCGCCGCCATGCTCCGATCGGAAGCAGGCAGCAACCCCCACGACAAACAGCTCATCGAGCTGATCGGCGAGCTCTCCACGCAGAGCAACGAATTCCGGACCCGATGGGCGGCCCACAACGTCCGCTTCCACCGGACCGGCCACAAGCGCATCCACCATCCGGTAGTCGGCACCCTCGACCTCGACTTCGAGGCCATGGAATTCCCCGCCCACCCTGGCCTGACCCTGCTCGCCTACACGGCAGCCGCCGGAACCCCCACGGCCGACAGCCTGAAGATGCTCGCCAGCTGGGCGGCTACCGCCGAGCAAACCGGGAAGTTGCCCGCCGGAGTCTAGACACCGCGCGAACCCCATCCTGGCGCCCGCGGTTGACTCCAAAAGAAGCCTCGCTAGCGATGCTCGTTGACTGTATTTATCGTCAGGCGACCCTTGGTCATGGTGCCAATGCGCCGAGCGTGGCGGGCTACTCGCGTGTCGTGGGTCACGATCACCAGGGTCAGGTTCAGGGTGCGCCACAACTTCTCGAGGAGCGCGACCATTTCGTCTCTGGTGTACTCGTCCAGGTTGCCAGTCGGTTCGTCAGCCAGCACAACGCGCGGCTCCTTGACCAGCGCGCGGGCGATCGCGACCCGCTGCTGCTGGCCGCCAGACAGCTCGGAGGGCAGGTGGCGGGCACGGTCAGCCAGGCCTACGTTCTCCAGCGCGGCCGACACGCGTCTGCGCCGTTCCGCCGCCCTGATTCCCAGCGGGATGAGCGCTGCTTCCACGTTGTCGGCCGCCGACAGAGTTCCGACTAGGTTGAAGGTCTGGAAGATGAAGCCGACGGACTCGGCCCGCATCCTGGTCAGGTGCACCTCGCGCATCTGTGCGATGTCCTCGCCGCCGAAGATCACGGCCCCTGAATCAGGCCGGTCCAGGCCGCCAAGGATCTGCAACAGGGTGGTCTTGCCTTGGCCTGTCCGGCCCTGGACGGCCAGCCAGTCTCCGGCGCGGATCACCAGGTTCAGGTCGCGCAGCGCATAGATGGTGCGGCGTTTTTTGTAAAAGGTCTTAGTGACGCCGGTCAGCGCGTACAGCGGCGCGGGCGCATCCGGGGCACGTGGTCCGCCGGCAGCCATGGTCTCGCCGGTCACTCGGCGCTCGCCAGGGCCACTGCCGGCCGCAGCCGGCCGATCTGCCAGCCACCCACCGAGCCGGCGATCAGGGCTCCGGCAACGGCCAGCACAACTGCTAGCACGATCGCGCCGACCGAGACCGGGGCGGTGAACGGTAGGTGCACGGTGTGACTTGCGGTCGGATTAGTGACCGTTTGCACCGGGCCGCCGCCGAGCGTAGCGCGGAAGAAGCCACCGTTCGCACCGAGCGTGCCACCGAAGCCACCCTTGCCACTGTTATTGCCGGTATCGACGATTGCTGACAGGCTCGGCGCAGAGCTGGCGACCAAATACGCTCCAGCCATTCCGAGTGCGATCCCGGCGGCAGCCCCGACGATGCCCGTGACGATCGACTCCCCAACGAGCTGAGCACTGATCCTGCGACTGCGCCACCCAAGCGCCTTGAGCGTCCCGAACTCGCGGCCCCGCCGCGCCACCGCGGCCAGTGTCAGCAGACTGGCGACTCCGAACGCCATCAGCAGGACCAGCACAGCAAGCCACGTTCCCAGCCTGCTCGCCAGCTCCGCGGTCGTCTTCAGGGATCCGGTTACGCCTTGGGCCAGGCTGGCCGAGTTGCTGACGGTCGCTGACCGGAGCCGGCGGGAGATCTCCCCGGTTACGGTGTCGACGGCGGCGGAACTGGCGGCTCGGACAAAGACCGTATCTACTTTTCCGGTCAGGTTGGATAGCGCCTGGGCGCGGGCCAGCGGAATATAGAGGTCCGGCGGATTGCTCGCTTGCGCCTGGCGCACCAGTCCGATGACGGTGAACGGCTGTCCGGCGATGTTGACCGTTGCGCCCACCTTGAAGTGGTGGGACGAGGCATAGGCAAGGTCCACGACGGTCACGCGCGCGTTTGTCTGCGCGGGAGCAAACGTTCTGCCTGCGATCACCTTTGCGGCCGCGAGCGGCCCGAGCCCCAGCTGACGAATGTCCACGCCCACAACGCTGATCTGGACCGGCGGCTGGAAGCTAGTCGGCGGGGCTGCATTGGCGGCAGGGATAGTTGCCTTGATCTCGGTCAGGATCAGGGCGCCGGCCGCAGCGGCCACGTGTTGCAGCCCGGAGATGGTTCTTACCGACGACGCCTTCAGCGTGCCCAGTGCCGTGTCGGTGAGACTGTCGATTCGCTGCCCTTGTTGTCCTGGCGTGATCTGCTTGAAGCCGGATTGCGTGTACGGCGTTGTGACCGATATGTCAGTTCCAACGCCGTACAGCGACGACAGTATCTTTCCTTGTGCGCTGCGGACTCCACTGGACAGCGCGCTGACGGTGATCACGAGGCCGATAGCTAAGGCAAGGCCCGTGGCCATGACGATGGCCTGGCGCTTTCTGCTGCGCAGTTCCCGGAGCAGGTACGAGAAGAAGAACATGGAACGAACCTCCGGCGACGTCCCGGCGCGCATGCGCTCAGGAATTGCTAGTTAGATCGACACGGTGCCAAGACCAAGCTGAGCCAGCGCGGCGGCCACGTCTGCATCCCCGGAGTCGGCGCGCTTGCGCATCTCTTCGTGCAGGGCGACCAGTGCGGTCAAGTACTGGGCGTGGGTGAAGCCGCGAGCGCCAGCAGCGCCACGGAACCGGTGCGCGACCGCGGCGGGAACCCGGCGCAACATGATGTCTTCGTGCTCGCGGCCGTGCGGGCCCTCCGGATCCGTGGCCGCCCAGAAGAAGACGTCCTTGCCTGGTGGCAGGGATTGTGGTCCAGGAAACGGCACCCGGAACGTGTCTCCGTCATCCCCTGCAGGAGTACGCGCATCCGCATTGTCGGGCATCGCAGATCACTCTTTTCATCTACGCTATCTTGATATCGGATGTATACAGAGGCTGTCAATCGGATGCTCACTCGCGGGTGCTCTCTCGAGCAGCCACCAAGTGAACGGACCCGGTTGCAGGCAGCACTCGCGGTTGACTCGGTCATAAACGATGGGAACCGATCTGGCCTGTAAGTGCGACAAAGAGTGTGTGGCAGCGGGCAGGCGGTTGCGGGCATGACGCCAGAAACTGCAGGGCGCGATGACGCGGCTCTGCTGCGCGCGGTGGCGCGTGGTGACGAGGCGGCGCTTGCTGCCCTGTATGACCGGCATGCCGGCTGGCTGACTGTCCGGCTAGCGCGCCGGTGCGCGATGCCAGATGTGGTCGACCAGGCGGTACAAGACACGTTCCTCGTTCTGTGGCGAGGGGCGGGCGGCTACGGCGGACGCGGCGATGTGGCCGCATTCATTTGGGGCATCGGTATCCGCCGCCTCATTGGGGCGATGCGTCGGGAGACCGGCACGCGTCGGCTGCCATCGCGCGTGGCCGAGCCCGAGACGGTTGCCTCGGCGGAGGACCAAGTTTTGGTGGGCATCGAGCACGGCCGGTTGGGCCAGGCCCTTGCCGGCCTATCGCCGGAACTGCGCTGCGCCATCGAGGCGACCGTACTCGACGGTCTGACATGTGCGGAGGCCGCTGTCCTGCTGGGCGTAGCGGAGGGCACGATCAAGTCTCGCTGTCACCGCGCCCGGGTAGCGCTACGCGCTGCGCTGGCCGATCCGGCAAGCGGACCCGACACTACGGCGCACCGCCGAGAAGCCTGGGGAACACTATGACGAGTTCATCGGTCGGCCCGGCTTCGCCTATGGCCGGGGCAGACGAGCACACGAGCGCAGATGTCCTGGCGAGGTATGCGACCGGGTCGGCGGACATTGCCGTCGTCTGGTCGGTCGAGGCCCACGTGATGGGATGCGTACGCTGCCGTTCGACCTTGTCGAAGCACGTGGACGCAGAGCGGCTGGCGCGCAACCGGTCGGTGCTGCTAGTGCGGGCTGCGCTGCCGGAAGGCAACCGGCTGCGGCGCCTGCTGTGCCGCTGCGGTGTCCCCGATCATCTGCTTGGCCTGCTCGCCGCGACGCCATCGTTGCGCAGGTCCTGGCTGTTGTCCGTGGCCGGAGTGCTGGCCGTTGTTGCCGGAGAGGCTGCGGCAGTCCGGTACGGGTGGATCGGGTCCGCAGGCCGGATGGGCCTGGCCAGGTATCCGGGCCCGGAGGTTCTGGCGCCTTTCCTGCTGGTGGCTCCCTTGCTGGTGCTGGCGGGGGTGGCGGCGGCGTTCCTGCCGATGTTCGACCCCGCATCCCAGCTGGCAGTCGCCGCTCCGTTCTCGGGTGTCACCCTGCTGCTCGTCCGCGCGGTCTCCGCGCTGGCGGCTGCGCTGGTCCCGGTGGTAGCCGCTGCGTTCGTCCTGCCGGGACCCGGATGGCTGCCCGTCGCGCTGCTGCTGCCTTCGCTTGCGCTATGCGCGTTCGCGCTCGCGGCCGCAACCGTCATGAATCCTCGCGCCGCAGCCGTGACTGCCGGGTTGTCGTGGGCGCTGCCGGTGCTGCTGTTGGCGGCGGCTCATCTTCCGCTGCTGATCGTGGAGCGGAACGCCCAGCTCGCGTGCCTTGCCCTGCTCTGCGCATCTGCCCTGGTGCTGCTGGTACGCCATGACCGCCTCGACATGGGATGGACAACATGACAGTGAACGTGCACACCGCGGCCGTCCGGGCCAGCGGCTTGTCCCGGCGGTACGGCTCCACTCGTGCCTTGGACGAGGTCGATCTCTCGCTGGATCGGGGGATCACTGGCCTACTCGGCCCGAACGGCGCAGGGAAGACGACGCTGCTGTCCATCTTGGCCACCGTCAACCAACCTGACGCTGGGAGCGTGTCAGTGTTCGGGCTCGATCCGCGGGATGCTGCGGAGCGAGTGGAGATACGCCGACGGCTTGGCTACCTCCCGCAGGAGCTTGGCTACCACCGACATTTCACGGTCGCCGGCTTCCTGGACTACGTGGCGATCCTGAAGGAGATCACTGACCGGCGCCGACGCGCCGAGGAAGTGGCCAGGGTCATGGCCGCCGTCAGCCTGGAAAACCGAGCCCGGACGCGGATACGCGCCCTTTCCGGTGGGCTGCGCCAGCGGCTGGGCATCGCTCAGGCCCTGCTGGGCCAGCCCGACTTGCTGATCCTGGACGAGCCGACCGCCGGGCTGGACCCCGAGCAACGGCTGCGGTTCCGGGAACTGCTCTCGGACGTACCCGGTGACCCGGTGATCGTGCTGTCCACACATCAGGCCGACGACATCGCGGCGATCTGCCCCAAGGTCATCGTGCTGCTCCAAGGGCGGGTCTGCTTCGCCGGCACCCCAGCCAAGCTGGCGGCCTCGGCGGCAGGCCAGGTGTGGGCTGCCGCGGAGCGCGACCAGAAGGCGCACTTGTCATGGCGTGGTGCCGATAACCTATGGCGGCACATCGGCGACCAACCGCCGGACGGCGCCGAACTGGTCGCGCCGACGGTGGAAGACGGGTATCTGCTGCTGTCACACGCCACAGGTGCGCGATGACCGCCACCGGGAGCGCACCCGCTTTGCACGGCCCGGACGCCGCCGACCCGGCTGATCGCTACCTGCGCGGTCGCACGACTCGGTCAGCGGCTCCTCGGACAGTATTGAGCCTGGCCAGGGTGGAGGGGTCCCTGCTGGTGCGCAGCCTGCTGGTGCTGGCCGGACTGCTGGCCGCGGGTGGTGTGGTCTGGCTCAACATCCGGTCGGCCGAGCCATTGTGGTGGAACTTCGGCTGGCGGATCGGACTGGGACAGGTCGTCCTCGGCATGGCGGTCCTAGTCGCCGCGCAGCTGGCGGCCGGCCGGGCCCGGCGTAACGGCATGACCGACCTGTACGCGAGCTTCCCGGCGACGGCCGGCACCCGGACCCTCGCTCATCTAGCGGGATTGCTGGGAGCGGTGCCGGCCAGCCTGGTCCTGATAGGCGCCGTTGTGACGGTGGCGCAACTCCTTGGCGCCATCGGCACGCCGAGCATCGCCGTACTGGCGGGCGGGGTCCTGCTGGTCATCGCAGCCGGGGCGGCCGGGATCGCGATCAGCACGCGATTCCCGCATCCACTGGCCGGAATGCTCGGCGCCCTGGTGCTCTTCGCCTCCTCCGGGCAGTCACACCTACCCTGGGCGGCTGGGCTGTGGCTGTACCCGTGGGCGAGTTTCGGAGACCAGCTAGGGTCGCTTCCCGGCCCGCTGGCTGGCTATCCGCCCGGCGGTGCGCACGCGCTGGAACTGGCCGGCCTCGCCGCCTTTGCCGGCGTCGTGGCGCTCGCCCTCACCATGCGCCGCGCCCAGGCCCGGGCCAGAGCCCTGGTGGTGGCCGCAGGCATCGTCGCTCTGGCCCTGGTCTGCCTCGCCGGTGCCATCGAACTGCAGCCGATCCCCACGCGGGACCTGAATCATCTGATCAACGAGATCGCCGATCCCGCCGCGACGCAGCACTGCACGACCGGCAGCCAGGTCCGGTACTGCCTCTACCCCGGCTTCGGCTCCCGGCTGCCAGCGCTGGAGGCACCGGTCAACGCGGTGCTCGCGCACGTGCCCGCCCGGCCCACCAGGCCGCTAACTCTCCGGCAGGTCGCCGGGTTGTCCCTGCCCGACTCGACGCTCACGCATGGCCACCCGAATCGGCAGGTATCCCGGTGGGATGCGCAGGCGAACCGGACGCCGGCCAACCGCATCGGTAACTCCGCCGGCTTCCCGCCCGCCTCCGAGGTATTCCTCCCGGTCGGCTCCTGGCCCGACAGGGGCGGGCAGCTCGCCGACGCACGTTTCGACCTGGCCTTGGTGGCGGCCGAATGGGCGGTCCGCATTCCGTCGCAGGCCATCGGCAGCATCCCGCCGGAGGCCGGCAGAGGTGGTGCCAAGTACGTACCCCTGGCCTGCGTTCCCCGCGGTCAGGCGCGGGAGGCAATCGCGATCTGGCTGGCCATCATCGCTACCCACCCGTCGGTCGGCGAGCTGACCGGTGGCCGTTATGGCGGCGGCTACGTAGGAGTGAAGGTCGGCAATTCCCTGGTTCCCACGTCGCTCTGGGCGTACCCCGAGAACGGCCTCGCTGTCAGCGGACCCGGGTTGGGGCCGCAAACCACCGATGCCGGCTACCTGCTGGCCAATGCGATGACAAAGCTCCCTGAGCAGAAGGTCGCCCGCGTCGTGAGGGACGACTGGAACCGATGGCTGGACTGGCACACCACTGACGCCCAGCTCGCTGCCACGCTCGGCATACCGATGCCCAGGGTGCCGGCGATCCAGACACAACAGGGGCGCCCCGAAGTCGACCTGCTCTGCACCACCTGAGCCCGCTGTCACGGGGCTGAGCACTGCCTCGACAGCGCGCAACTGAGTGTCCGGTGCGGATTCGAAGCTCGATCAGGAGGTGCTCTTGACTTCGTGGTCCCCGAACACGGCGCCCGCCGAGAGTGTGGCGGCTGCCGACGTGACGATCCGGCGCGCCCGCCTGACCTGGCTCCGCGCCCTCCCTCTGCTCGCCAGGCCACTCACCCAGACGATGCCGTGGGGCCCGCTGATCACGGGCTGCCTTGCCGGTACCAGCTACCTGGCCTTGATGGCACATGTCGCCGACTCCGCCCACTGGCTTCTCGGGCCGGGCTACGTCCGCGAGGCATTCGTGCCCGCTATCGCTGGGCTCGCCTTCGTTGTCCGCGCGCCGTTCCGCCCGCTGACCCAGGTGACGCCGGTGCCGGCCTGGGTGACTCCGGCTAGCTACCTCTTGCTGGCCGCGCCAACCCTGGGGGCGACCTGCTGGGCGCAACTGCTTATCGCGGCGCACAACAGCGCGACGGTCACGCTCGGCCACGCGCCCGCCGTCTACCCGTTGGTAGCCCAGCTCACAGGGTGGTGCACGGTCACCGTGGCCGCTGCGGCCTGCGTCGGCCGGTCCCGATACGCCGACCTCGGCGGGGCCCTCGCCGTTCCCGTGAGCGCGGCGGCCATCGCGCTAGCCTGGTACCTGCCCATGCTCCACAAGCTGCTTGTCCAGCCCCCGGCCACCGCGCACGGAGTGACAGTCGCCTGGTACGCCATCGCGACGGGAGCGCTGGCGTTGACGTGTGCCGCGATGCGTGACCAGTGGCATCGCTACAGTCCCCGCCTTTACCGCCGCTGCGATCCGCGGCGGCCGACGGCACGCGGTACCGAAACGGACTAGTCGTCCCTGCGCCGAAAAGGAGGCCCTGTGGTCCTCACGCAGCGTCAGCCCGGTCGCGCAGCGGGAGGGCGAAGTCGCTTCCGGCGGGGCTGCTGGCGTCGGTCACCGGCGCGGCTGTCGTCAGGAGCGTAACGCGCACAGGCAGGTCACTGGGCTGCCGCTGCTGCTCAGCCGCCCAGGTCCTGAACGACTGATCGATGAGCTGCGACTGCGCCGCCGTCAGCGGGTCCTGGCCCAGGTAAATGCAGGCCTCCTGGTGCGCAGGCTCGGTGCGGAGGGTGAGTGCGGGGAAACTGGCGATGAGCTGTCCGGCCAGGTCCGGCGGCACCGGCCGCCGCGGTGAGCGCTGATGACGGCGACGTACCTGGATTCCTCTGCGATCGTGAAGCTCGCCGTGCGGGAGAACGAGTCGGTTGCGCTGCGCCGGTATCTGCGCCGTCGTAGGCCGCTAGTTTCCAGTTCGCTGGCCCGTACTGAGGTCATTAGAGCGCTGCTGCCGAGCGGAGACGATGCGGTCACCGCTGGTCGGAAGGTGCTGACCCGGCTAGATCTCATCCGGGTCAGCCCCAGTGTTCTCGACGAGGCCGCGGTGCTGCTCCCTTCCGACCTGCGGTCGCTCGTCGCCATCCATCTCGCGACCGCCCGCAGGCTGGGCCAAGACCTCGGCGCAATAATCACCTACGACGAGCGGATGGCAGATGCAGCCAAGCACCTCGGTCACCGCGTCGCCGGCGCCGCGATAGGTCCGGACTATCCGCGGTCGCTCCCGCAGGTCAGCGCGATCGCATCGCAGATAGGCAAAATGGGTGCTGAGTTGGTGCTGACAAGTGCGCTCAGGGGAGCCGCAGAGCAGAGCCGAGGCGCTCCATTTGTCAGCCGGTGTGATCGTCCAGCCAGTCGAACATGCGCTGCTCGGTGAGCTCGCGTGCCATCGGCTGGCAGTGGTAGCTTGCGCCCTCCTGCTGGGTGAAGCGCGCAAGCGTCGAGCCGGAGACGATTGCAGCGAGCTCGGCGGGCTGGCCGGCGAAGAACTGCTCGCCGTCCGGGTCGGTGATGTAAAGCGGTGTCGTGATCTGTCCTGCGACGTCGGTCACGTCGTACCTGCTGACCTCGTCGAGCACGGCCGAGTAGCCCTCCACGCCATACGGACGGGCCCGGAACGCCCAGGTCTCGCCCGCGTCTTTCGCTTCCGGGGCGGTCATGGCGCGCCGCATCTGCTGATCGAAGGTGGCCTTGTCCCCGGACCGGTAGAGGGTGAGCAGCTGCGGCGGGAGGTTGCTGAACCAGGAGCGGCCCACGCTGACAACGCCGCCGTCGGCGATCGCGGCCGCGAACCGGTTCTCGAAGGCCAGCGCGCGGGGTACCCAGTAGCCGGCCTGGCTCACGCCGTAGACGGCAAGCTTCGAGGCATCGACGTCATCGCGTTCGATGAGAAAGTCCACGACGGGCGTGAGTACTTTCTCCCAGTCATGGCGGAACGGGATGTCGCGCTCGAACAGCATTGACTGCTGGCCTGGGCCGTCGAATAGCAGAACGTTGTAGCCTCGCTCGAGGCCGCCCTCCGCGCCCTCGCACCAGCATCCGCTGGTCGAGCCGTCGCTGCCGTTGTTCATCACGAGGGTCGGGCGTCTCGCGTTGGAGTCGTCGGGGCGGAACAGCCAGCCGGGCATGCTCGACCCTTCGTAGGGGATATCGACGCGCTCGACCGGCCATCGGGTATTCGCCACGAATCCTTCCCA
>JASHTT010000641.1 GCA_030040415.1 Streptosporangiaceae bacterium
CCACTTGTGCACGATCAGCACGATCAGCATGAGCAAGACGACCGCGGACAGCAGGTCGGTAGCGTGCGAGAAACTCTTCGATGCCTTGGTCCAGTCGCTGCCGAGTTCGTAACCGATCACCGACAGGGCCGTGGCCCAGACGGCCGTGCCCACCAGGTTGTAGGCCTCGAATGCCAGGGCCGGGATCTCCATGAACCCCGCGACCAGGCCGACAAACGCGCGGACCAGCGGGATGACCCTCGCGACAGCCACGGTCCAGCGGCCGCGGCCGTCGAAGAACCGCTCGACGCGCTGCACGTCTTTGCTGGTCATCAGCAGGTACCTGCGATAACGCTCCACGGCATCACGGCCGCCCAGCCTGCCCAGTCCGTAGGCGGTGGAGGATCCCGCGAGCTCTCCCAGCGTGCCGATGATGATCACGAGCGGCAGGCTGAGATGACCTTCGTAGGCGAGGACTCCGGCGAACCCGAATGTGATCTCCGAGGAGATCGGGATGCAGCACGCCTGGATAAAGGCGAACACGAGGATGGCCCAGTAGCCGGCGTCCGTCAGGAAGGTCTGCATGGTCCCATGTTCTACCAGGCAGGCTGGGGTGCCTTGGACCGCATTGGCCGATCCGGGGTTCCCGCCGGGACGGATGTGCCCCGCTCCCCCGGGGGAGGGGCGGGGCACATCTGCCGGCCCGCCTGGGCGGGGGGATGCCCGGCGGCCTGGCGATCCGGCAGGCCGTGGAGGTAGCGGTCCGCCGGAAGCTCGTAGTGCGGCCCGGGGTAGTCCCAGGCCGGCGTGGCTAGCGCAGCTGCATCGCGGCCTGCTGAACCAGGTGCGCGGCCTGGGTCTCCCACTGGGCGTAGGCGCCGGGGAACGCAGAGCCCTGCACGCCCTGAGCTGCCTGCCACAGCGGCTGGCTGGCCCAGCCCGGGTTGCTCGCCTGGTACTGCCCGAGCGCGTGCAGGAACGCGTCCGAGGCGTACACCGGGTTCATGATCTGCTGCGGGGAGCCCCAGCCCATGTCGGCCTGCTGCTGGAACAGACCGAGCGAGTCGCCGGTGCCGTAGCCGATGTTCATCAGCCTCGACTCCTGCATGGCCGTCGCCACCGCGATGACCGCGGACCTGACGCCCATGCGCATGTTCAGCGCCTGGCTGACGATCGTCTTCGCGTTCTGCAGCTGGGCCGGGCTCAGCGGCATGAAGTTCTGCGGCCCGCTCGTCGCCGTCGGCATGAGCTGGTCCGCGGCCGGCACCTGGCCGTCCGCTGCGGCTGCGGGGTTGGTCTGCCTGTTCAGCTCGTTGCTGACCAGCTGCCAGGTGATGACCGGTGCGCGGCTGGTGTCGCTGCTCGCCTGCTGGGTCTGCGCGTGAGTGCCGCGGTCGTCCCGGCTGGTGCCACTCCGGTCGGCGTGGTGCCCGGTCCCGGCAGCGGGATCGCTGTCCAGCAAGGTCGCGATCAGCGCGGTCGTGCGCGCTGGGCTGCGGGGGCCGTAGTGCACGGCCGAAGCTGCCAGCGTTGTGCCGCCGGAAGAGCCGCTCAGCGCCGTGGTGTGGGGAGCGGGCACGCCCAGCGGGCCGGCGAAGTTCGCGGCGGCGCCGGTCATCGGCGTGACCGCGGCCGAGCTGACCGTTGCGGCGCTGGCCGAGCCAGCACCGGCCAGAGCAAGCGCAGTGCCCGCGAAGACCGCGGCCTTGCGGTGGCCGCGAAAGGCCTCGGTCAGCCGGCCGGTGCCGGTGTTGATCAGGTCTTTGCTGCGGCCGCGGACGGCCTCGGTCAGCCGGTCAGTGTTCAGCATCGCTTCCCTTCCCCTTGTGTCCTCGCTGCCCGGGCGTGCTGATGGGCCCGGGGATGAGCCCGCCAGGCGGTCGCTGGCGCGCTCGCACACTGCAATCGTGTGCACCGCAGGTTCAAGGCAGGCCGTGCCAAAGTCCGCGGGAGCGGCGGGGCTCGGCCCTGGTACCGAGGGATCGGCACTGCACTACGCACCGTCCCTCAGCGAGGATTCGGACGTATAACGCCACGCCAGAGCCGGGTGCATCCCGCTATGACGCTTGTCACTACCGGCAAGTACGGGAATAGGAACGGGCAATCCCGGCCACCGCCACGAGCAGGCCAATCGCCCTGAAGCTGTCTCAGATTCCGGACCTATCCGGCGGCTCACGATTGCAGCTGGGCAGGGTGCGGCGGCCGCGCCGGAAGGCGCGGCCGCCACACTGACTTATCGGGCTTAGTCCGGCTGGCTCGCCCGCTGCGCCGCGGGGGCGTCTGCCGGCTCCGAGTTCGGCGCCATCGGGTCGGGAGCAGCCGGAGAGATCCCGGAAGCGCCGGACCGGCCCCTTCGCCGCGGCCACCACGCCGTCGCGCCGGCCGCGGCCGCCAGGACCACGATGGCAACGGCCGTCCACGGCACGTAGTCACCGAATCTGTCGTAGAACGTCTTCGACGACGCCGGCGGCAGCTTGAGGTGCACGAGCAGCACGCCGCGGTAGCTCGTGCCTGCCCAGGCGATCAGCCGCCCGCGGTCGTCGAAGGCGACCGAGTCGCCGGTCAGCGCCGCTTGCACGACGGGCCGCCCGGTCTCGGCTGCCCGCAGCGCGCCGAGCGCCGCGTGCTGGGACGGCTCCCAGCTCGACTGGAAGGTGGAGTCGGACGTCTGGTAGATGATCACCTGGGCGCCGCGATCGGTATCCACCCGCGACATGTCGGGGAACGCCGACTCGAAGCAGATCAGCACGCCGATGGTCAGCGGCCTAGCGCCCGGCAACGTCGCGTGCAGGACGTGCGCGCCAGGGCCGGTGATGTCGTTCTGCGCGGCGGCCCTGCTGATCTTGGTGAGCCAGCCGAAGGCGGACCGGAACGGGATGTACTCGCCGAACGGCACCAGCCTGCTCTTCACGTACCGGCCCTTGATGCCGGT
>JASHTT010000642.1 GCA_030040415.1 Streptosporangiaceae bacterium
TGCTCTCCGAGCGTCTCTGCCACTAGCTCGCTGCCCTGCATGACGTCGATAGCCTCGGACAGGTTCTGCGGCAGCGGCGAGATGCCAAGCGCCCGGCGCTCGGCCGAGGTCAGGGCCCACACGTCGTCCTCGGCCCCGGGCGGCAGTTCGTAGTCTTCCTCGATGCCCCGCAGGCCCGCGGCCAGGATGACCGCGAACGCGAGGTAGGGGTTGCACGCCGAGTCGATGGACCGGAACTCGACCCTCGTGGCGTTGCCCTTGTGCGGCTTGTACATCGGGATCCGCACGAGCGCCGACCGGTTGTTGTGTCCCCAGCAGATGTAGGCGGGCGCCTCGCCGCCCGCCCCGGCGATCCGCTCGGTGCCGCCCCACAGCCTCTTGTACGAGTTCACCCACTGATTGCAGACCGCCGTGATCTCAGCGGCGTGCCGCAGCAGCCCGGCGATGAAGGCGCGGCCGGTCTTCGAAAGCTGGAGTTCGCCGCCTGGCTCATAGAACACGTTACGGTCGCCCTCGAACAGCGACATGTGCGTGTGCATGCCGGAGCCAGGGTGCTCGGTGAACGGCTTGGGCATGAACGACGCGTACACGCCTTGCTGCAGCGCGACTTCCTTCATCGCCAGCCGGAACGTCATCACATTGTCCGCCGTGGTCAGCGCGTCGGCGTAGCGCAAGTCGATCTCCTGCTGGCCGGGCGCCCCCTCGTGGTGGCTGAACTCGACCGATATGCCGAGCGCCTCCAGCATGGTGATGGCCTCGCGGCGGAAGTCGTGCGCGATGCTGTGCGGGTTGTGGTCGAAGTAGCCGCCGGAGTCGATCGGCCTCGGCTTGCCGCCCGGCTCGGGCCGCTCCCGCAGCAGGAAGAACTCGATCTCCGGGTGGGTGTAAAAGGTGAAGCCCAGCCGCGCCGCGTTGCCGAGAGCCCGCTTCAGCACGTAGCGCGGATCGGCGTAGGACGGCGAGCCGTCGGGCAGCAGGATGTCGCAGAACATCCTGCCGGTGCCGGCCTCGCCGTTGCCAGCCTCTACCGCGCCCATGGGCATCAGCTGGAACGTCGCCGGGTCGGGCTTGGCGATCATGTCTGCCTCGTGCACCCTGGCGAACCCCTCGACCGCCGAGCCGTCAAACCCGATGCCCTCCGCGAACGCGCCTTCTAGCTCGGCCGGTGCCACGGCGACGGACTTGAGGTAACCGAGAACGTCGGTGAACCACAACCGGACGAACCGGATATCACGCTCCTCGAGCGTGCGCAGCACGAATTCTTCCTGCCTGTCCACCGCCACAGTCTGCCCGCCGCATGTTTCCTGCTTGTTACCGGGTCGGTGGCCGCCGTTGCGACGAACCCCGCCTCCCGGGGGAACGTAGGCTGAGGACGTGCCTCAGCTACGCATCGGCCTCGCTCAAGTCAACGCGACAGTCGGCGACCTCGCCGGGAACAGCGACAAGGTCCTGGAGTGGACGATGCGCGCGGCCGAGCAGGGCGCGAGCATCGTGGTCTTCCCGGAGATGATGCTCACTGGCTACCCGGTCGAGGATCTCGCACTGCGCCGTTCGTTCGTCGACGCGTCGATCGCTGCCCTCCGCGAGCTGGCAGCTGATCTCGCCACCGAGGGCCTCGGCGGGGTGGCCGCCGTCGTCGGGTACCTGGACCGGCGTTCAGGCGAGCTGCCACGGGTCGGCGTGCCGGCCGGCTCGCCGCTCGATGCCGCTGCCGTGCTGCACGGCGGGTCCGTCGTGATCACCTCAGCGAAGCACCACCTGCCGAACTACGGAGTGTTCGACGAGTTCCGGTACTTCCGGCCCGGCGACACGTTGCCGGTCTTCCGGCTCACCACCGCCGGCGCAGAACAGGTCGACGTCGCCGTCGCCATCTGCGAGGACCTATGGCAGGACGGCGGGCCGGTCGTCGTGACCCGCAAGGCGGGGGCCAGCCTGCTGGTGGTGCCGAACGCCTCGCCGTACGAGCGCGAGAAGGACGACACGCGGCTTGAGCTGTGCCGCCGCCGGGCGCGCGAGGCGGGCACCGTGCTGGCCTACGCCAACCTGGTCGGCGGCCAGGACGAGCTCGTGTTCGACGGCGACTCCATCGTCGTCGCGTCCGACGGGCGGCTGCTGGCGCGCGGGCCGCAGTTCGACGAGGCGCTGGTGCTGGCAGACCTGGAACTTCCCGCCGCTGATGCCAGCCTGCCGGGCGGCCAGCAGCGGGCCAACGCCGAGGACGGCACCACCATGACCATCGAGCGGGTCGAGCTCGCGCCGCTGCCCGCGCCGTCGCCGGACGAGCCGCTGACCGCGCCCATGCTCGCGCCTCAGCTGCCCGACCTCGCGGAGATCTACGGGGCGCTGGTGCTCGGCGTCCGCGACTACGTCCGCAAGAACGGCTTCCGCTCGGTGATCCTCGCGCTCTCCGGTGGTATCGACTCCGCGCTGACCGCGACCATCGCTGTCGATGCGCTCGGCGCCGACCGGGTGCACGTGGTGCTGATGCCGAGCAGGTACTCCTCTGATCATTCCGTCGCCGACGCCGAGGACCTGGTCAAGCGGCAGGGCGTACTCGCGCGAACCGTGCCCATCAACCCGATGGTGGCCGGGTTCGAGTCGAGCCTCGAACTTGACGGTCTCGCCGCCGAGAACCTCCAGGCGCGGATCCGCGGCATGATCTTGATGTCACTGTCGAACGAAGAGGGTCACCTGGTGCTCACCACCGGGAACAAGAGCGAGCTCGCAGTCGGCTACTCCACCATGTACGGCGACTCGGCGGGCGGTTACGCGCCCATCAAGGACGTGCCGAAGACGCTTGTCTGGGACCTGTCGCGGTGGCGGAACGAGCGAGCCGCGCGGCACGGCGAGACGCCGCCGATCCCGGAGAACTCGATCACCAAGCCGCCGAGCGCCGAGCTGGCACCGGGCCAGCTCGACACCGACTCACTGCCCGACTACTTCGTGCTCGACAAGCTGCTCGACGACTACGTGGAGAAGGACATGGGCTCGGCCGAGCTGGTGGCCGCCGGGCACGATCCGGCGCTGGTCGAGCGGGTCATCCGGCTGGTCGACCGGGCCGAGTACAAGCGGCGGCAGTACCCGCCGGGTCCGAAGATCTCGGTCAAGAACTTCGGCCGCGACCGCCGCCTGCCGATCACCAGCCGCTGGCGCGAGCCCCGGACGGAGTAGCCGGCGTCGGCGACCGGCTACCGCGCGGCCAGGCCACGCATGAGTTCGTCGACAACTCGCCGGGAGTACCGCGCGTCGGCCGCGCCACTACCTGGCCCGGCCGCTAGCACCGCCCCGGTCAGCAACGCAGCCGCCGCTTCTACATCCGTGTCCTCGCGCAGCTCACCGGTCGCCACACCGCGCCGCAGCACGGTCTCGACGGCCTGCCGCCTGGGCCGCACGTCGGTCTCAAGGAACTTGGCGGCAAGACGCGGGTAATTGCCACCGCCGCCCCGAAGCA